>DIUF01000014.1 GCA_002422285.1 Flavobacteriales bacterium UBA6165
AAGTTAGAAGTGCGAAGTTAGAAGTTTGAATTGACAATTAAGAAGTGCGAAGTTAGAATTTAGAATTTCCTTCGTTATTCAAAACTTCTTATTTCTTATTTTTTCAATTCTTAATTCTCTAGTTCCTATACTCCTCCACAACTTCCATAAAGGTTCTGAATGCAGCAAAACTTCCGGCGTAGCGTTCGCTGTGATCTTTTTGTAAGCGAGGAGCATGTTCTCGCTGGTACAATTCGAGCATTTCCATGCTTTCAGCAAGATAGGCTATGGCATAAGTTTTTCCACCAAGTTCTTCAGCTTGAATTCTAGAAATTCGGCTTTCAAGGAAGAGACCGGTGCTCATTACATCTGGGATATGGATTGTTCGCATCCAATGAAGCCAATCTTCGTGAACTGTTTCGTCGATGCTAACGGTGACATTGTAAATTATCATAATTAGTTGGGAATTACCATTTCTATGGGTGCGTCGCCGCTCAAAATGCGGAATCGTTTTCTTGCTTCAATTACATGCAAGCTACCTTTGTAGTCGAACATAATGATGCGGTAGTATTCCATGGCCTTTTCAGGGTCGCGCAATCTGTTTTCATAGATTTCGCCCAATTGCATCAAAGCGTCATCAGCCAGAATATCCTGCCCATGATTTTGATACACCAATTCTAGATATTTTATCGCTTCTTCCCATTTGCCTTGCATTTGCATCGCTTCGGCTTTGCGAATCAAAATTTCATCAACCAATCCGTGAAAAGGAAAAGCTTTAACGATGGAATCATAAATGGCGAATGCTTCATTGTATTTGTGCTGCTGAAGCAATAAATCGGCACGGGCAAACTGCGTCATGGCGACCAAATTGCTATCCAAACCAAGATTGTCGGTAATCATCACAGACAACTTCATGGCGTCATTGGAAATCAATTTAGAAGTAGATGATTTCAAGACGTCCAACTGCGACTGCGCAAATTCAAATGCACCAGAATAGTAGAAAATACGCGCATTTTTGTACTTGGCTTCGGCGCCAATCACATCGTATTTAAAATCCTTATCAATTTGCATGTAGAGCAAGGCTGCCTCCCAAATATTATCTTGAAGCACTTCTATATCTGCTTTCAACATTTTTGCTTCTGCTACCGCCAATTTCGGCAATTGAGGAAGCGCCATTATTTCGTCGATGAGGGCTTTAGCTTTTTCTGGTTGATCGCCGTAAAAGGCCAAAATCTCTGCCAATTCCATCATCATGCGATAGGTTTTGTTGGATTTACCAACTCGAGCAATGGCAGCTTCATAAGCCTGCTCAGCTTGTTTGATTTCAGCCAAAGTGAAAGCGCGTTCCTTGGTGATTTCGATAAATAAAGTATTCAACAATTCTTTTTCAGCTTGCAGATAATTCGGTGTACCAAGTCCCAAATCCAGAACATATTGAAATGCCGATCTAGCCGTTTTGTAATCTCCGAAATTCTTGCAGGTGATACCAATATTCAATACATCACGTCCACCACGATTATCACGTTTGTCTAAAGCTTTTGCTTGAATGAGCGCAGCAGCATAGTTACCTCTGTGGGTATAAAGCCAAATGAGCAACTCTGTGTAAACCAAATTATTAGGGTTTTTCTGCACCTTTTCAACCAAACGTTCCTTGGTCAACTCATAAATCTCATCCTCCTCTCCATCAAATTGCAGATATCGACTCAACAAATTTTGGACAGAGGTTTTGTATGCTGGATTGACCTCAATGAGACTCAAATACTCATCAATCATTTCCTCATTTCTATTTAAAGCGCCATAAACTTCTGCCAACTGTGTGTTTAATGGATATTTATCCTTCAGCATTTTGCGTCCGCGCAACAAAGTTTCAAGTTCCCACTCAAACATGCGAAATTCACGGAAAACCTTACTCAATTCCAAAACTGCATTGGCATTGCTCGGCATTTCGTCGATGAGTTTCCGATAGTGTTTATTGGCGTCATCTTTTCTGCCTTCATCCTCATAAAATCGACCAAGATAAACAGCAATTAAATAGTCGTTGGGATTCTTTTTAATGTAACGCTGAAGAAATTTTTCTGCTTCTTTCGGATTATTGGTTTTTGTAAGACACTCCACATAACGCTGCAAATAGAAAGGATCTTGGCTCTCATTGTAGAATTTTTCATAATACCCCAAGGCTTTGTCGTACTCACCATTCGTGAAATACAAATTGGCCAATTCATGCTCAGGACTCTGCCCAAAAACAGAGAAGACACTGAGTAAAAACAGCAAATTGACTAATATCAGTTTCATTGTTGCAAAGCTTTTTCTTTAAACGGACGAACGCGCTCTCTTATTACACCTTCGATATCATAATATTCAGAGCGCATGGCACCAAAACGCAAGTTATAATCTTTAAAAGCACCTGAGATGATTTCCATGTTTTTTCTTTCATCGTCAATAAATGAGCGATACTGATCACGCTGACCTGAAGCATTTTCAATATCTTGACGCAAGGACAACAATTGGGCGCGTTGAAAATCAAAGATGGAGTCCAAAAAACTTCGGCGCATGGCAATGAAATCACTGCCCTTTCTGATGCCCCGCAAACGATTCATTTTTCGGGCAAATTCAAAATCAACGGTGTCTTCCATGAAATACGCTTTCACATCTTTCTCGATTTTGAGGGCTTCGTCTTTGATGATTTTAAAGCTGTCATTGGGCAAACTTTTGTCCACTTGTTCCAAACTATCCAAGATATGAATCATGTTGTCAATCTCAGTATAATAACCTCTTCGCTCTGTATCTAGGCATGAAAAAGCTAGAAATGCAGGTAAAAGCAGCCAAAAAAATGTCGATTTATTCATATTTAAACAATTTGTCTTTTAAAGGTCATCCGTCATTTGACGGACGCCATATTATATTCATAGGTGGTTAACTGCGTTGCTTGCTGCGCAGGTGCGCGATTTGTTTGCATGGCTATTTCATATCCACTGTTCATCAAAAAACAAACCAAATTAGTCAATTTTATCGAAGCCGCAATATGGACGCAAGGCCTCAGGAATATTAATTCCATCTGCCGTTTGATGATTTTCCAACAACGCTGCCACAATTCTAGGTAAAGCCAAAGCACTTCCGTTCAAGGTGTGCGCCAATTGCGTTTTGCCATCTGCTGTTTTGAAACGCAACTTTAACCGGTTGGCTTGGAAAGTTTCAAAATTGGAAACAGAAGACACTTCCAACCAACGACTTTGAGCCGTTGAATAGACTTCAAAATCGTATGTCAAAGCCGAAGTGAAGCCCATGTCGCCACCACACAATTTCAAAATGCGATAAGGCAATTCGAGTTTGTTGAGCAAATTTTTAACGTGCTCCAACATCTCCTCGTGAGCGGCTTGTGAACGATCGGGGTGCTCTAGGCGAACAATTTCCACTTTGTCAAATTGATGCAAACGATTCAAACCGCGCACATCTTTACCATAAGAACCAGCCTCTCTTCTAAAACAAGGTGTGTATCCTGTAATTTTAATCGAAAAATCTTCGTTGGGTAAAATCACATCGCGGTAAATATTGGTCAAAGGCACCTCTGCCGTAGGAATCAAATACAAATCGTCGATGCCAATATGATACATCTGTCCTTCTTTATCAGGCAATTGTCCAGTGCCATACCCACTCGCTTGGTTCACAACATGGGGTGGAATAAACTCACGATAACCAGATTTTTCCGCTTCATCCAAGAAGAAATTGATAAGTGCGCGTTGCAATTTAGCTCCTTTACCTTTGTATATTGGAAAACCAGCACCAGTAACTTTCACACCCAATTCAAAATCAATCAAATCGTATTTAGACGCCAAATCCCAATGCGGCATAGCGCCCTCATGCAATGTTGGAATTTCACCTTCTTCCATCACTACCTCGTTGTCTTTTTCAGATTTTCCAGCAGGAACAATAGCTTTCGGTACGTTTGGAATTTGGTAAAGCAAATCGCGAATTTCATCTTCTAAAGTATTGACTTCAGATTTTAGGCTTTGTTCTTTTTCTTTCAAAACTTGTGTTTCAGCACGCAAACCTTCGGCCTCGTCTTTTTTGCCGGATTTAAACATCTCTCCAATTTGCTTAGCCATTTGGTTCATGTTTGCCAAAAGCTCATCCATTTCCGATTTTTTCGCTCTCCACTGACCGTCTTTTTCAAGCACTTGATCCAACAATTCAGATGCATCGATATTTCTCTTTTTCAAGCCCTCTACCAAAGCATCACGGTCTTTCCTAATTCTCTGAATTTCTAACATGTAACAATGCGATTTTAAATGATGTGCAAAAGTATATAAATTGTGAGAATGATAGAGCAGTAAAGCTTTATCAAATTTCCATCCGAACAACTTTTGCACATTTGCGTATAAGGTACTAATTTTGTGGTAATTGCTTAACTTGAAAAGATTCCTTAAATATCGCATTGGTGTGTTGTTCACTTGCTTGTGTTTGGCTTCGTTTTTACCAAGCTCGACATCGGAGGCTTCCGCTATGCGTGTTGCCACAAAAAGCTATTTTGGCATTTTGGTTTCGGTGAGCACAATAGGCTACGACATGACTTATGCCGTAATCACCGAGGAAGCGGATGGCTCGAAATCGCATCGGCATATCAATCGTCAAGACTTTGTATACATCGCACAAGGCAAATGGAAAATGAAGCCGAATGTGCCACAAACCAATCTCTTCGAACAATACGGAATCGCGTGGGGATATGATGATCGAAACAGAC
The DNA here is from genome assembly GCA_002422285.1 of Flavobacteriales bacterium UBA6165. Lineage (GTDB taxonomy): Bacteria > Bacteroidota > Bacteroidia > Flavobacteriales_D > Crocinitomicaceae > UBA6165. The sequence continues at coordinate 4,718 of DIUF01000014.1, forward strand.
TTCATTGCCCCATTTTAGATACAGTTTGGAAGATTCGCTATCGGGAGCTGCCACACAAACGTGGTGCCTTTGGTTGGGCCAACGACACCTATATGCCCAGTCCAGCGCAACAAATCTACCTCTATGAAAACTTTGGTGTTTACAACATCAACAACGATTTTTTCGAAGGAGAAAACATGTGGAAATTGTTGCAATCGCTGCAATCTGATGAATGGAAAGCGATGTATAGATCTCTTTGAGTACAGTTCATCCAAGAAGCCTTTCTAATCCTTATATTTGCACAAAATTTTTAGAGCAGATGATTCGAATTGGCGTATTAGGAGCAGGTCACTTAGGTAAAATACACATCAGATTAATCCAAGAATTAAAGGACAAGTTTGAATTGGTCGGTTTTTATGACCCAAACGATGAGCATGCTGAAAAAGCATCGACAGACTTCGGCATCAAACGCTTTGATTCGGTTTCTGAACTACTTAAAACTGTGGATGCAGTAGATATCGTAACTCCAACAATAACGCATTTTGCTTGTGCAGAGGAAGCGCTTAAACTTGGTAAACACGTTTTTATCGAAAAACCACTCACAGAAACCTTAGACGAAGGCCGCCAATTGATTGCACTTGCCAATGAACAAAATCTACGAGTTCAAGTGGGTCATGTGGAGCGCTTTAATCCGGCATTCACAGCTGCCCTTCCTTATTTCGATCAACCCATGTTTATTGAAACGCATCGCTTGGCGCAATTTAATCCGAGGGGCTGCGATGTGCCTGTGGTGCTCGACTTGATGATTCATGATATTGATGTTATTTTGAGTGTCGTAAAATCTCCCGTGGTCAATATTTCTGCTTCTGGTGTTGCCGTAGTAAGCGATTCACATGACATAGCCAACGCCCGATTGGAATTTGAAAACGGTTGTGTTGCCAATTTAACGACTTCCAGAATTTCGCTCAAAAACATGCGCAAGAGTCGTTTCTTCCAAAAGAATGCCTACATCAGCGTTGATTTTCTGACCAAAGAAATGGAAGTTATCACCATGGAAGATGTGCATGGAGAACCCGACCCATTCGATATGGTCATGGATTTAGGTCCGGGAAAACCGAGCAAAAAAATCATGTTCGACAAACCAGAAATCGCAGCTAATAATGCCATCAAAGACGAGTTGTCAAGTTTTGCAGACAGCATGAATAACAAAACCCTTCCGATTGTTTCAATAGAAGACGGTTACGCTGCACTGGAGGTCGCCCATCGTATCTTGGAAAAACTAGGATAACAACAATTTGTTTGCACAATAAAACAAAAACTTAGAACGTTAAACGAGAACAAAATATCTTTGAATATGAACAAAATCTACCTCATCGGACTACTTCTTATCCTGAGCAGATGTGGCAAAGACATACCAGCACCGACCTATTTGCATATCGATGAATTCACCTTGGAACAAAACTTAGACGTTAATTATGGCCAATTGACTCATGGTTTTTTAGATGTTTATGTTTACATAGATGGACAAAATTTTGGAGTGTTTCCAGTGCCATGTGTTATTCCCTTAAACTTAGAGGGCGTGCACAATCTTCAATTGATGCCAGCCGTTCGAACCAATGGACAATCTGGAGCCAAAACGCGTTATCCTTTTGTTGAGCACCATATTGAAACCGTAAATTTTGTTCGCCTGGACACACTTCATATTCAACCAAAAACCAAATACTACAGCACTACACAAGTTTGGTATGAGGACTTCGAAGATGCTGCCATGCAAATTGAATCCACAAACTTTTCGACTATTGAAATGATAAAATCAAGCGATCCTAGTATCCTTACACCACGAAACGGCAATTTCTTCGGATATGTCTTGTTAAACTCCGAAGCTACTGTTTGGGATGCCAACACGACTGCAGATTGGAATTTATCGCCCAACCGACCTGCCTATATTGAAATTGATTTTTACAACACCAATCCAATTCAAACAGGGATTAGAGCTCTTGGCCCACTTGGCCTCAACACTTGGCCGCATGTTTTGATTGTGCCGCAAAAACCAGAAGAAATCGTCTGGAAAAAAATGTATATCGACATTCAACCTTTTATTGCTGCTTCAGGTGTTGGCAGTAGCTTTAAACTTATGTTATCGTCTATAATTACTGAAAACAACCCTTCACCTTTTGTGGCCATCGATAACATCAAACTCGTATATCGCAACTAGATGAGAAAGACCCTTGCGAAACGCGGTTTCATTTTGATGGACTATTTGACTAGCGCGCTGGCTTGGTCAGTATTCTTCTATTATCGTAAAACAGAAATAGAAGGTATGGAATTCGTGGCCAATAATCGTTTTTGGCTCGGAGTAATTTTGATTCCGGCTTTTTGGATAATTCTATATGGAATTATTGGAACATATCGCGATGTTTTTAGGCTTCATCGCTTCAAAATCATTTCACAAACTTTTGCTTCGACTGCTATCGGTACCATATTTCTATTTTTTGCTTTTCTTCTTGACGATGAAGTACAAACCTATCAAACCTACTACAAATCACTACTTGCTTTACTGTCGATTCATTCCGTTTTGACCCTCATTCCCCGTTTTATTTTGACTACCTACTATGTAAAATCTATTCAGAACGAGAAGTTTGGTTTTAATACACTGTTGGTAGGAGGCAGCGAAAAAGCCATTGACATATACAAAGAAATTAAGAGCCTACCAAAAAGTATGGGACACAATTTTGTTGGTTTCGTGAATCTCAATGGCATTGATACCCAACTAAAAAATGAATTACCCTATTTGGGTCATGCTGAACATATTAAGGACGCCATAGAAGAGCACCGCATAGAGGAGGTAATCATTGCATTAGACACCTCAGAACATGAGAAACTTCGCCACCTAGTTTCAACTCTCTCACCATACGACATCAGCATTAAATTGATTCCAGATATGTATGATATACTTTCTGGTTCTGTGAAAATGAATAACATTTTCGGCACACTTCTGATAGAAGTAAACCGTGATCCTATGCCAATTTGGCAACAACATTTGAAACGAATTATAGATATATCGGTCTCTATTATCGCATTGATCTTACTAATTCCGCTATACTTGTTTCTCGCTCTTTGGGTAAAATTATCTTCAAAAGGTCCTATCTTCTTTTTGCAAGAACGTATTGGAAAAAATGGAGTTTCATTCAATATTATTAAGTTCAGGACCATGTATATTGATGCTGAACAAAATGGCCCCCAGCTCTCGAGTGAGGATGACCCACGCATCACGCCTGCTGGTAGAGTAATGCGAAAGTTACGATTAGATGAGTTTCCACAATTTGTGAATGTCGTTAAAGGAGACATGTCTCTAGTAGGGCCAAGACCTGAGCGTCAATTTTACATCGACCAAATCATCGTGCGCGAACCCCAATATTTGGAACTTACGAAAATTCGTCCAGGAATAACTTCGTGGGGACAAGTAAAATATGGCTATGCAGAAAATGTTGACCAAATGTTGGACCGCATGAAATTCGATTTGTTATATGTCAAAAACATGTCTTTGGCGCTGGATTTTAAGATAATGCTTTATACGCTTTTCATCATTTTCAAAGCTAAGGGAAAGTAAGAATTAACCCTGAATTAAAAAAACATCAATTTCTACTTGCAATACAAGAAGAACTTTGTATCTTTGCACTCCGAAACACATGAGGTGTTCGGCGAAATAGAGGAATATTTCAAACATATATTGCGGGGTGGAGCAGTTGGTAGCTCGTCGGGCNNCGCAAGGCTCATAACCTTGAGGTCGTCCGTTCGAGTCGGGCCCCCGCTACTAGAAAAGGTTGTCAGTTTTGGCAACCTTTTTTTTTGAACCGTTAAAACTTCTCGTTAGCATGGATGAGTTTGTCGTTTATGTTTTGTTTTCCGAAAAGCACAACAAGATTTACGTAGGATATACCTCTGCTCTCATAAATCGTTTATGAGCCATAATGAGCTCGCAAAATCGGGTTACACTGTCAAATTTAGACCATGGTTGGTTGTACATACCGAGTTCTTTTCTGAAAAAAAACATGCCTTAATAAGAGAAAAAGAACTCAAATCTTCCCGTGGAAGAGACTTTATTAAAAATCAAATTCTTCCCAAATTTTAATCGTCGGACTCATATCCGTCAGCTGACGGACGTCCGTTCGAGTCTAACCGTCAATTGACTGTTCGGGCCCCCGCTACTAGAAAAGGTTGTCAGTTTTGGCAGCCTTTTTTTGTTTATACGATCAAATAAAAAAATCTTATTTCTCCCTGTTATTCAACGCATTACACGAATCATCTATTTCTGTTGTTATTTTCTCCGAATACAAATTTAAACTCGTTGCTTGATTTGAATTTTTCTACGATTTAAATGCGATTTAACGTAAAAAATATTTTAATTTGTCGAAAAATAATACGTCATGAAAAATAGAATTATAGCATATTTTGTGTTAATAGCATTCTTGGCTTTGGGTTGTAACAAGGACCAACAAGCAATTAAAAGATTAGAGGGGAGATGGAAACAGAATAAACTTAACGGACTAGTAGTATCAGAAGAACAAAGCGCCACATGGACTGTCTCACCGTGTAAATTAAAAAATGATGAACTTTGCTCGGTGTCTAGTCAAATTGGAAATGAAACCGTTAACTACAAATTTCTCATTCAAGACGATGGAAAAACTTTTGTATTGAAAAATGGTTCGGGTACAATAACGATTCAAACATATACAATAGATTACTTAGATAAATCAACTTTGCGATTGGTTCATTCAACTGGAATAAGTAATATTACAACGGAATATAAGAAAATTTAGACTTCTCAAATTGCAATTGCCATTGAGATTTATAAAACGGGCTTTTTTATGAACAATTGTGCCATTACGTTTGCCTATACGCCGATAATTTTAGTATTTTCGTAGCGCTTTTCTCAAATTCATGGAATAGCAAATTATTAATACTTAAACACTTTCAAAACATGCACATTGCTGTCGCAGGAAATATTGGTTCAGGAAAAACTACTTTGACCACACTTTTGGCAAAACATTATAATTGGGACACTCATTTCGAAGATGTGGAACACAACCCCTATTTAAATGATTTCTATGACGATATGCAACGCTGGTCATTCAACTTGCAGATTTATTATTTGAATTCTCGTTTTACCCAAATCCAAGAAATCAAAAGAAGCGAAAAAACTGTAATTCAAGACAGAACTATTTACGAAGATGCTTATATTTTCGCGCCAAACTTGCACTCCATGGGTTTGATGACCACTAGAGATTTCGAAAATTATTTCTCTCTTTTCAATCTGATGGACAGCTTTATTTCATCGCCAGATTTATTAATTTACTTAAGGGCAAGTGTGCCTACTTTGGTCAATCAAATTCAAAAACGTGGTCGCGATTACGAAGAAAGTATCAGAATCGATTACTTGAAAAGACTGAATGAGCGCTACGAAGCTTGGATTTCCACTTACGATAAAGGAAAATTACTCATTGTGGACGTTGATAATAATAACTTCAATGAAAACGACGAAGACCTCGGCAAAATTATTCTCAACATTGACTCTGAAATAAACGGACTTTTCTAAAATCGCACCAACATGCTAAAAAAAGTTGATTTGTCTCTCATGAACAGCATGATGGGGGAATCCGTTTCTGCTTATTTGGGAATGACCTTCACAGAAATAGGAGATGATTATATCGTCATAGAAATGCCAGTTACTCCGAAAGCACATCAACCCATGGGACTACTACACGGAGGGGTTAGCGCATATATCATCGAAACTATTGGCTCTGTGGGCTCCACCTTACTCATCGATTTAAACAATGAGCACCCAGTTGGCCTAGAAATCAACGCCAATCATATTAAAGGAATCAAAACAGGTTTTATCAAAGCTGTTGCGAAATTGGTGCATGGCGGAAGAAGAACACATATCTGGCAAGTGGATATTCACAACAAAGAAAATGGAGATTTGATTTGTACGGGTCGACTTACCGTTATGATTGTTCAACATTAACAATCCGTATGTAACAAGACTTAAAAAAATTCGTTATTTCTTTTGTTCGGTATGCTTTTTGAACAAGCGCACTCGTTTTACGGAAAATAGAAAAAGACTTATCATGCAGAATTTATTACTCGCCGCTTTCGTTTTGTTTTTATCAGCACCATTTGTAAACGCCCAAGATGAGGAAGATCCTTCCTGCATGCCTCCTGATAAAAAGGTGATTAAAATTTTGGACAAGGCCAAAACTTCGAGCGTTCAAGATGCTGCTAAATTATTCAAAGATGCAACAGACGCAGCTCCAGAAAATGCGATGGTCTATTTTGAGTTTGCCATGTACACTTTTGAAGAAGCACAAGAAGCAGCAAAATTAAACGTTCAAAAAGCTGAAAAACTTCTCAAAAAAGCCCAAGGATTATTCGAAAAATGCCTTTCAATGTGTGATAATTACCATGCTGATGTCTATTTCTATCTTGGTGGCATTCATTATATGTTGGGAGAAAAAGAGGCTGCCAAACAACAATTCCAGCGGTTCATCAATTACAAAAGCACAGACACAAAACGCTATCCTGAAGATTTCGACAAGAAAAAGTTGGAAGCCCAAAAATTGATTGGAGTTGCTAAACAAGAAGAACAAACACTCGGCAATCCAGTGCCTTTTAGCCCGACGATTGTGCGCAACGTATCAACTGCAAGAGATGAATTTTTTCCAACCATTTCGCCTGACAATGAACTGATGTTTTTCACGCGACGGGTGGATAAAAAAGATAAAGGAGACTTGACTTCCAAAGTGGTGGAAGAATTTACTGTAGCTTCTCGAGTTGAGTTGAATATGCCTTTCAATAGCGGCACTCCACTGCCATTCCCTTTTAATGACGGCACTTTCAATAATTATGGGGCATCTACTGTTTCGGTTGACAACAAAGAAATGATTCTGTGCGCTTGTAAAACTGAAACCGTGTTTGGTCAACAATACAACAATTGCGATTTGTATTCAACAAAATACGAACGCGATGAAAAAGGTAAATTCAATTGGACGCCATTAGAAAATTTAGGCCCGAACATCAATACAAAAGATGGTTGGGAGGGTCAGCCTTCACTTTCTGCTGATGGCAATACCTTATATTTCACAGCAGTTCGACCAAATACCCAAAAAGATGATATCCTCGTTTCCAAAAGAAGTGAAGATGGCACCTGGTCACTGGCTGTTCCGTTAAAAGAAATCAATACCTCAGGTAGAGACAAATCACCGTTTATTCACCAAGATTCCAAAACCCTATATTTTGTCTCAGATGTGGGTCCAGGGCGCGAAGGTGTGGGCGGCTTGGATATTTTCTATTCGCGCATGGATGATAATGGCAAGTGGTCAAAACCTGTGAACATTGGTTTTCCAATCAATACTGATGCAGATGAAATTGGACTTTTCGTTTCAACAAATGGAACTTTGGCCTATTACTCAAGTCGTGAAAAAGGAGTTTGGAACATTTATTCCTTTGAACTTTATCAAGAAGCGCGACCGCAAAAAGTACTTTTTGTTAAAGGTGAACTTAGCTCAAGTGATAAAGAAAATTTAAGTGATGTAACCATTGATATCAATTACGCTGATGGACGAACAGAACAAGTTCGGGTGAATGGAAATGATGGAAAATATGCAGCTGTAATTCAAGCAGACAAACCTCAAGATGTGATGCTGACGGTAAACAAAGACGGGGCGGCCTTCGACTCCAGATTTATTGACGAAGAAACGGTTGCCAAAGAAACTTTTTCACGCAACCAAAATATGGAAGTGAGACCTATTGAAAAAGGTGCTAGCTACACCATCAATGATATTTTGTTTGCCACAAATTCCTTCGAGTTGACGGAGCGTTCAAAGTTTATTTTGCGTCAATTTGCAGCTTTCCTGAAGGCCAATCCAACGATAAAAGTTTCTATTCACGGTCACACCGATGACATTGGCGACGACGCGAAAAACATGACGCTTTCGATCAATAGAGCCAAAGCTGTTATGGATTATCTCGTGTCTCAGGGTGTGAAAGCTTCGCGAATGAAACATGCCGGTTTTGGTGAGACCAAACCAAAAGTGCCCAATACCAACGAGACCAATAGAGCTTTGAACAGAAGAACAGAATTTGTGATAGACGAGGTTTAAAGAGACTCGTTGATATCGGCTTCGATCCTATCGTATTCGTCGAATTTCAAAATTTTCTGTTTGTGAATCCATTTGTAATTCTCTAAGTCCCCGAAATAGTGACATAGTAATTCAGAAAATGCCTTCGTAAAATCTAAATAAGACGTCCAAGACCATTCAAGTTCTTTAGTTGTAAAACCATGATGAATTGGATTGAGATGAATATAGATTACCAAGTTTCTAAAATAAGTATCATTGGTAACTTTTACGCGTTTGAAATTCTTGATAAACAAAGAGCCTCTCCGCTGATAAACTTTATTAAACGATTGTGTGTAGCTACTAAAAAAATTCGCAAATTGTTTGCTGAGGAAATATTCGTCCAAAACCTTACCGTTTGGCAAAAAACCGCATGATTTATTTTTAGAGGCGGATGATGAATTTTCTTCTTTCGAGAACATTTCCAAAGTTCGAAACTTTGGAAATGTTAAATCTCGAAAAGAAGAAAATTCATCTGACCGAGTAAGCTCCTCTTGCAATCTCTCTTGTTCCTGAAAGTAATCAAAAATTTCTTGTCGCGTTTTTATTCTAACCAGAACATGAAAGTGATTTGGCATCAAACACCACGAAATCGTTTCGGCTATTGGATGAATATGTTTCTCGTATTTCTCCAAGAAATATTGATAATTTTTAGCCTCGCGAAAAAGATTTTCGAATCCATTGGCGTGATTAAAAATATGATAGTGCGTATCAAAATCGAGTAATTCCATTATCGTTTTATTCTATCACTTTTTTTAGTTGGGTTGCTAAACTAAGTAATATAAATAAAATCACCTAACTAGGGCTTGCTGATAAACGCTCATTTATTTGATTGTATTTAAATTGAACCTGTTTTTTTAGAGCTTTTTTGCAGATAAAAAAAGATTTCCGCTATTACGAAAACACCAACTCCACCAACTTTCCCTATCTTCGCCCTATGGTAAATTTTGAAAAAAACAAAGCCCTGATTTTGGTTACCAACGATGATGGAATTACCTCAAAAGGTATTGCCTCTTTGGTGGAAGCGGTTCGTCCTTTTGGTCAAATTTTGGTTGTCGCTCCCGATAAACCGCAGTCAGGAATGGGTCACGCAATTTCGGTCCATGATATTTTGAGATTAACACCTTACCATGGATTTGAGGGAATTCAAGCATTTGCTTGTTCCGGCACTCCAGTTGACTGCGTGAAATTGGCGATTTACGAAATTTTGGATGGCCACAAACCAGATTTTTTGGTTTCAGGTGTAAATCACGGTAACAACAGTTCGACAAATGTATTATACTCCGGAACAATGTCAGCCGCAGTAGAGGGCGCTTTGGAGAACATTCCTGCATTTGGATTTTCTTTAGATGATTTTGCCGCAGATGCAGATTTTACAGTGAGTAAAAATGTGATTCATACCATGATGCAAGCCGCAATGAACAACGAATTTCCCAAAAATATTTGCTTGAATGTGAATGTTCCAAAGGTCAGTGCTTCGGATTTCCAAGGAATTAAGATTTGTCGACAAGCACATGCATTTTGGAAAGATAGTTTCGACAAGCGCATCGACCAATTTGGCAAGCCCTATTACTGGTTGACTGGTGAATTCGAAAATTTCGATGCCGGAGAGGATACCGATGTTTGGGCCTTGAAAAATGGATTTGCCTCTGTGGTACCAATCCAATTTGACATGACAGCCCACAGTGCCCTACCAACTCTAAACAACTGGAAATTAAACAACTAAACAAGCTTCTAAATGAAAACTAAACTCGATAAAACCTACATAGGCGTTATTTTCGGAGCCATTTTGCCCATCATCGGATTTTTTGCATTCTGGCAGTTTAAATTTGATTCGTTTAACTTGTCATCTTACATCGAATTTTTGTTGGCGGATAAAGTAAATCGCAATAATCCATTGGTGTTTTCCATGATACCCAATCTTGTACTTTTCTATTTCAGCAATTTTCAATTCAAGTGGTTTCAATTTACAGTGGGCTTGGTTGGCGTAACCTTGTTATACACCATTCCCATTGTTATTTCACTGATATAAATGAAATTATACCTAATAGCCGGTGAAGCTTCAGGGGATTTGCATGGAAGCAATCTCATGAAAGCACTTTTGAAAGAAAATTCCAATGTCTCCTTCCGTTTTTGGGGCGGTGATCGAATGGCACAAATTGGCGGCCAACCAAGAAAACACATCAAAGAATTGGCATTCATGGGTTTCATTGAGGTCATACTCAACCTCACCACTATTTTGAAAAACATCAAGTTTTGTAAGCAAGATATCCTCGAATTTAAGCCAGATGCACTCATTCTTATTGACTATCCTGGCTTCAATCTTAGAATTGCGAAGTGGGCCAAAGCCAACAATATCAAGGTGCTGTATTATATATCGCCACAAATTTGGGCTTGGAAGCAAAAACGAGGTCACCTCATCCGTGAGGTAGTCGACGAAATGTATTGCATTCTTCCATTTGAGCAAGAATTCTACAAAAAATTTCAGGTCGATGCGCATTTTGTTGGTCATCCCTTGATAGATGCCATAGATGAATTTCAAAAAAACGAATTCGACAAAGTCCGTTTTCTTAACCAAAACAATTTAGATGGGCGACCCATTCTCGCGCTATTGCCTGGCAGTCGAAAACAAGAAATCAAAATCAAATTGCCGTTGATGTTGCAAGCCGCGCAAAAATATGCAAGCTCGCATCAAATCGTAATTGCTGGCGCACCCAACCTAGATGCCGCGTATTACTGTAAGATTTGCGGAGATAAAAAAGCAAAAATTGTCTTTGGATTGACCTATGACTTATTGAGTTCATCCGAACTTGCTTTGGTAACCAGCGGCACAGCTACTTTAGAAACAGCCTTGTTTGGTGTCCCACAAGTTGTTTGTTATAAAGGTTCGCCCATATCTTATCACATCGCGAAGAGACTGATAAAAGTGTCATACATCTCTTTGGTGAATCTCATACTGAACAAAGATCTTGTTACAGAATTGATTCAAGATGAATGCAATGCCAAGCGTATGCAGGAAGAATTGGACAAAATTATTGTTGGTGGAAAGTCAGAAACCATCACACATGGCTATCAAGAATTACAGTCTATGCTGGGAGGCTCAGGCGCCAGTCGAAGAACTGCACAACACATGTTGAAAAGTATTCTAAAACGGTAAGATTTTTGACTTACACGACCCGTACTTTTGTGAAAATGCGGACAATTCTCTGTATATTAATATTATTCATGCCTGTTTCTGTGTGGTTACAAACCATGCAAATCGGTGTGCTGCGCAATCAAAAAACCACGAAAATCGAAATTAAGGTTGTACGGGGAAGCTATAAAGTGATTGGGGATGACTTCACGGCAGCTGAATTAGAAGCCGGACAATCGATTGTGCTTGAGACGAATACAAAAAATCGTGTAAGGACCACTATGAAAGGGCAAGTCTTAGGCAACTTCAACAAAGTCATCATTCGTGGCACGCTTAAAGGCGATATTTTGGAATTAAAATCTATCTCCCCCAGCGCCAAAGTCTGCGAATACCATGGCGATTTAGTTGTGACCAACCCACTAAGTGATTTAAAACTGATCAATCACGTTTCCATGGAGCACTACTTATCTGGTGTTGTGGAATGTGAGGGCGGTACTGGCCACACCGAGACCTATTATATGGTTCAAGCAATCATGAGTCGCACTTACGCTTTGAAATACATAGATAAGCACAAAAATGATGGTTTCCAGTTGTGCGACCAAGTGCACTGTCAGGCCTATCACCATCGACAAATGCGAACACCATTAATCAATCAAGCTGTTACGCAAACAGACGGCATGGTGATGGTTGATGAAAAAAACAGATTGATTGATGCGTTTTTTTATGCCAACTGTGGAGGAGAAACCTGCGATGCTTCGCACGTTTGGAACACATCAATTCCCTATTTGAAACCATTTAAAGACACCTTTTGCATCAAAACTGCTCAAGCCAGATGGTCAAAGAAAATTCCAAAACAAGATTGGGTCAATTTTTTGGTGAATAATTACGATTATCCTATCTATGACTCTGTGTATCGGGAGAAAATTTTTCATTTTGTTCAAGAAAACAGGTTGGCTTTTTTTCACGGACCCGAGCTCGGAATTCCCTTGCGCGATATTCGACATGAATTCAAATTGAAATCCACGTTCTTCTCATGTTACGAACACGAAGACCACGTAATTCTCGAAGGATTTGGTTATGGACATGGCGTTGGTCTTTGTCAAGAAGGCGCAATGGAAATGGCTCGACGCGGATATCATTTCACCCAAATCTTGCGTTATTATTTTCCGGGTATTATCATCCGCGTTCTCGAAAAATCAGATTACTTTCAACATGTAGAAAAATCACCTGAAGATTTTTAATAAACCCATTATCATGCAAAGAAAAAGTACAGTTTTATTATTGATTTATATCACCATGATGATTATTATCATTTGGCAACAGGTACAAATCAACAAAATATCGGAAGCTTTCAATGAAGAAAAAATTCTTTTTGATGCCAACTACGGCGAAGTAATCAGATTGAAAGACGATTTGGGCGCATACGAGGACAGCTGTCGTTTGTACCGCAAAGAAATTGAAAAACTCACAAACAAGGAGAACAATGAATAGTCAATCAAAAGGCAACTCTTACAAATCAATCGCGCTTATTTTTTTCGGTATTGGGATAATTCTTCAAGTCTTTTCTTGTTCAAGCGCAAAGCGAATTGAGATTCCTCGGCCTGAAGAAACGCCCGCAGAAGTGGTGCCATTTGATGTCCCAACTTCATTTATCAATGTGGGTATTTCACTAACTTGGGCAGAATTAGAAACGCAAGTCAACGACATGATGCCAACCAAAATCATGGATGATAAGGACTTTAACAAAGACGGCTTAAAAGTTCATTTGACCAAAACTGGACCTGTTCGAATTGCTTTTAAAATCAATCAAATTCTAATCAGTATTCCTGTAAATGCAAGAGTTTGGTACCGCTATGGAGCTTTAGGAATTTATGACATCAAGGAATTTCGCATGAAAGGCATTGTGAATTTGCTCTCATTCGTAAAACTGGAAGAATGCGCTATATTAACTCGAACAAAAATTGACAAAATCAACTGGGAAGAAAGTCCAACCATGCAATTTTACGGCAAAAATGTGCCTGTTGGTTATGCCGTTGACCCTTTGATTGAGATGAATGCCGCGTCAATTTCAAAAAGCATTGACACAGAACTCAAAGATTTGCTCGATTTCAAACCCCTGCTCGTAGAATACATGCAAGGATTTCGCGAACCCATTTTGATTAGTGAAGAATACAAATTGTGGATTCAAGTCTCACCATTGGCATTTTTGACCACCCCGCTTCGAATGAACACAGAGCAAATTCAATTGGACGTCAATCTACGTGCAAAAATCAAGACAACAATGGGCAAAAAACCAGCTAAAAATGAACCCATAGGAGATATTTTATTCAAGTCCGACGCGCCATTACGAAAAGAAATCGAAGTGAATTTACCTATTGAAACACCTTTTGAAGAATTGAATGAACTCTTCACCAATCAATTTAAAGGCACTGTTTTGTATGATGGAAAAAAGGATGTTACATTAGAAGAAATTAAACTGTGGCACAGCGAGAAAAAATTGATTATTGCTGTTCGTTTGGAAGGAAAAGTTAAGGGTTGGCTGTTTTTAAAAGGAACACCAAAATATAATTCCGAAACTTCGGAGATTTATTTAGATGATTTGGATTATCATGTAAATACTAAAAACGTTTTGGTGAAATCATTGAATTGGATGCTTTCAGGAAAGGTTTTGAAACTTTTTAAAGATAATGCTAAATATTCCATGAAACAAGATCTTGAAGACCTACGAAAAGAAATGAATCAGCAAATGAATGGCTTCAAACCTCACAATTCGGTTGAAATCAAATTCAGAATGTCGGCGCTAAAATTTGATCAATTGTATTTGACAAACGTAGGGCTGATTACTCAATTTCAAATGATGGCACTGATGGGAGCAAAAATTGGATAAAGCGATTTCAGAAAAATAAAAAAAACCCCGTCCAGCCTTTGCCAGTCCGAGGTTTCCGCCATGAAAAATCGTTGTTTATAAAACTTATCTGTACAAAGATGCTTCAAATTGAAGCGCAGAAGCCTATACTTTTCATGAAACCCTCATTTAACTTTATGAATTATGAAATTCGCTTTAGCAAGAGGAGTAATCATAAGATGTAAAAAAAACCTCCGACTACTTTTTCAAGATAATCGGAGGTTCTCGCCATGAAAAAAAACTAAATCTTACTCTAATTCAAGACAAATATGCTTTGTTTTTTTTACCTCAAGATGTCAACTTTACGAAACCCATATTCTACTTCACGAATTACATGTTTGGGTTGAGGAAACATCATTTTCGTTTTAGGAATTTCTTGGCGTGTGGACATGAGCCGTTAAAACACAAAAAAGCCCCAACCGAATAAACCGATTGAGGCTTTTTCTACCATGAAAAATTGGCGAATGGCGACTGGCAACTAGCAAGCTAGAGGCTAGAAACCTACCTTTGAACCATCAATTTTTGCTGCTGCACCGCTCCATTCAATTCTGTTTGAATCAAATACAAGCCATTGCTCCAGTCTTGTGTAGATATGGTCATTAAATCGTTGTTTGCTGTTCCAGAAAAAACCACGCGACCGCTGATATCGGTGATGGTGATTGACGCTCCAAGAGTCAAGTCTTTGATATGTAATTGGTTAGAAGCTGGATTTGGGAAAACAAGCATTGTAGATTGATTCGTGAAATCTTCAATTGAAACAAATGTTTCGGCAGAAATTTTCATAATATATCCCACGCCAGCAGCACCACCACGCTCAATACCCGAATAATCCATATCTGTTGAACCATTTACACCATGAATTAAGATATTGTCGTCGTTGTCTTGAAAAATTCCCAAAGCATAATCAGCCATATCACCACCCCAAACATGGCTGGTTTCGTAGTTACCATTAGCATCAAGTCTAAGCAAGAAGCAGTCATATTCGGCTATTCCCTCTTGTTCAGCCACACCATTGCCTGGGTCAAAATCAACGTCTCCAGAAAAAATTCCAGTTACCAACAACTTTCCATTATTATCAATGGTGCAAGCATAAGCGCGATCAAAATCATCAGCTCCAACTCTCTTGGCCCAAGATAAGGTGCCAGTACTATTTAATTTCATAATGAACACATCGTGCTGATTAGCTACGCCAACAGCCACCAAATTCAATACGCCAGCATTCGGGTCAAAATCAACTGTGCCGTAAAAATCACCCACTGCATAAATATTACCGGTATCATCAACAGCTAAATCTTGAATAAAATTACCAGACCCAATCAAACGTTTTGCGAAAACATAGGTTCCAGCCGTGTCCAATTGCACTATAAATGACATATCTTCAGCAACGGCGCTCAAGGTATCTACATCAGCACCTGGATTCAAATCCAAATTACCTGTGTACCTTCCAGAGATGTGTAACTTATCGTTTTTTACTACAATTGAGGATACCCGTCTATTATCGCTTGCTGGCGTAGAGCCTGCAAAATCATTGGCCCAAACCAACTGTCCTGATGGGCTGTATTTGGCAATGTAAAGACTTCTGCTAGAGTTGGTGAAAGTAACATTATTTGGCGCGCCCAAATCCAAAACACCTACATATTCAGCAGCACTATAAATATTTCCTTGAGTGTCCACGTCCATAACTCTGGTATTTGAACCACCCGTATTATGCTCCTTCACCCATTGAAAATCGCCGTTGGTATTGAGTTTCAAAACGAAATTGTACCAAAAACCATTTCCTGGAGTTTGAGGGAAAAGAACCACTCCATTTCCTGGATCCATGTCAATTTGAGCTTGAGGATTTAAAAAATAACAAGCACCCATTACAAAAACGTTCCCTTGGGCATCAACCTCAATTGGTCCATTATAAATCCAAATATCAGAATTGGCAAGAATACTTTTCGCCCACAAAAGACCACCATCAGAGTTGTACTTGGCAATGAAATATGAGTAATCGGTCGCGCCTAAATCATAACCCGATGTGCTGTTGAAATCTACGCGAATCGAATCTGAAAATACGCCCCAAACATAATAGTTGTTGTTGGCGTCATACGTAGCACCTCCTATTTCATGCCAGGTACTGTTCAAAGTTACATACTCTTTGGCCCATTCCAAGTTGTATTGTGCTGATGCCCCTGCTCCACTGAGCAAGAATAGGGCAAGCACCATAATTTTTGTTATAAAAGTAAAATTCCTTTTCATAGTTGTTTTTATTAATGTTGATACAAATTTCAGTTTTCCTTTTCCATCAAAATGATCGAGTTGTTGAAACGAGCATGGCGGTTTATGAAATACTGTTTTGATTTTTTTTGGCACCAATTTTCAAGTTACAATCTTTGAGTTACTTTTAGATGATTTAGCTTTTAGAGTTTCCGATTAAGCTATTACTTGTAAAATAACCTACAACTAAAGGCTAAGGGTAAAAGCTTGCGATTCATCCAACTCGTCAACTCGAAAGGCCATTTCAAAAGACGGTGATAGGATTTCTAAAAGTACTTAACGATTTAATAAATTTCTGAGCTATGTTTGTCCTATTCAAGATTAAACTGAATATTTGAACCCCTCAAAGCACTGCATGAAATTCAAAAACGCATTGGCCCTTCTTTTCATTTTCGCTTTTCATATCGCTAAGAGCCAAGACCCCTATGCCATTCTTTTGAACAAAGCATCGGGCATGCCTTCTATTGCCGTATATCAAAATTTTCAGGACTCTAAAGGTTTCATTTGGTTGGCCAGCGACGCAGGTCTCACAAAATACGACGGTTTTCAATTCGAAACATTCAATAGTCCTGAGCAAACAGCCTTTCCTGGTAGTTGTATTCAAGAAGATAGATTGGGGCGCATTTGGTACGAGAATTTTGATGGTTACCTTTATTATGTTGAACCCAATTCTCAAGAAATAAAAGCACTCAACCATGGGAAAAGTATTGGTTATATGCCTTATGGGGTTTCTGAACAATACGTTTTCGTGGTCAACGTTAATGGCATTCAAGTTTTTGATATTGAAACACTTAAAAAAATAAAAACAATAAAACTGTCTGTCTCTGACCCTCAGCATACAATTTGTGTGAACAACAACTTTTACTTCATAGAAGAAAATAAGCTACATATCATTGACTCCAAACTTCAAGTAAAAAGTAACAAGTTAGATTTTAAAGAAAAAACGCCCAAACAAATCTATCAACTGAATAACAACACATTACTTGTTGTAGCCAAATACAACGTTGATAAAAAGCTGCATCTCTACACAACATCGGGTAAAAAAATAAAATCTCTTGATATAGCTGATGTTCCTGTGATTCACAACATCAATATGATTGACAAGCGTATTTGGATCAGTTCACCTAATGGCGTTTTCATATACAATGTCGATGGGGAGTTGAGCAATCATTATTTCTCGGGGAACAGCATTTCAAGTGTTATGAAGGATCGACAGTCCAATTATTGGTTTTCGAGTACCAACCAGGGTGTGTTTTTAGTTTCCAATCCAGAAAACAAATACTACTTCAAAAACAATACTTTGCCCAATCGAATCGTAAAAATATCATATGATTCCTATGTGATTGCCACAAAAAATGGTCAATTATTCGAAGTTGACATAGACTTTAAAATCAAGCGTTCTCTTAATCCGAATCAAAATCAAGGAGAAATATTTTATCTCCATTTCGACCCTATCAACCAAATACTGAGTTACTCCGCGAATGGTTTTTTTCAAATTGATATGCGGACTGGAAAAATCCAACTCACATCTTCATATTCTATAAAAGAAATTACGCCACTTGACGATAAATTCATGGCATTTGCTGCAAGTAACTCCTCTGGTCTCTTGATAAAAAACAAGAGCTTAATTTCTTATTGGGACAAATTAAAATCAGATTTTTCAGAAATAGACTTGAACTATCGCAGCATTTTCTTAAACAACAGAGCACGATCGGTAGTTTATGATGTAGATAGAAAGATTATTTATTTTGCCACCAATACCGGTTTATTTGCTGTTACTCAA
Organism: Flavobacteriales bacterium UBA6165; assembly: GCA_002422285.1. Lineage (GTDB taxonomy): Bacteria > Bacteroidota > Bacteroidia > Flavobacteriales_D > Crocinitomicaceae > UBA6165. Next base: position 22,951 of record DIUF01000014.1, read on the forward strand.
TCAGAGAAAAAAGAGCTTCAATATAAAGGAGAAACCTTTTATGCATCACGCTTATTGATGCATAAGAACAAGCTCTTTGCGCTAAGCACCAAAGGCAATTTGTATCAAATAGAAGCGGGAGGTAAATTTGAATTGCTCAATACGCAATATGGTGTTGGCGAATTCGATATTCGTTTTTGCAAGTTGTTTGAAAGCAAACTAGTTTTTGTGAATGGTTCATTCATCCATCAAGTAGATTTAGAAACGCAGCAACACAGCATTTACAACCTAAACATTTCAAATTACGACATCAATGATATTTTGGTAGATGGCAAACAGCTTTTACTTCTTGTAAACGATGGCATCATTCAGACTGAAATTGGCAAAAATGAGCCCAAAAATATCAAACCGCTTTTCAGAATCAATCGCATTCAATCCAAAGAATTGGAATTTGATAAAGATGCTAAAATTCAAGTGAGCCACAAATACAACCAGCTTTCGGTGGGGTATTCCATTCTTGATTTTGGCAACAGCATTCCAGAAACACTTTATTACAACATCAACAACGGTGCATGGCAAGCCACATCTCAAAAATCGAGAACGCTTACCTTTCCCATGCTCGAACCCGGCTCTTATACCGTTGCATTTAAACTGGGGGATGAGTTGCTCAACGAAAAAATTTCCTTTAAAATTGACAAACCTTGGTGGAAACAGCTGTGGTTTATTCTGTTGAGCATCACTGCAATTAGTTGCCTCGCTTACGTGTTCTACCGCAATAGGGTGAATGCACTTTCTCGTCAGAATATCCTCTTGGAAGAAAACATTCGCCTCGAGAAAAACTTGAGAAATTCAGTACTCACAACCATCAAATCACAGATGAATCCGCATTTCCTCTATAACGCATTGAACACAATTCAGGCATATATATATACCAACGATAAAGAAAATGCTGGGAAATATTTGTTGAAATTTTCCAAACTAACCCGACGCGTTTTGGAAATGTCGGAAAAAGAAGCCATCGACCTCAATGAAGAAATTGAAACGATAAAACTGTATCTCGAATTGGAACACGCACGATTCTCCGATGACTTCAACTACCAAATAGACCTCTCGAATGTGCAGCACATTGAGAAAATCAAAGTACCTCCGATGCTCATCCAACCCTATATTGAAAATGCCATCAAACATGGGCTGTTGCACAAAAATGGTCAAAAGGAACTCCGGATTTTTTTCATTGAAGAAAACGACTATTTGGTTGTAAAAATAGACGACAATGGTATCGGCAGAAAACGATCAACGGAATTGAACCAAAACAGAAATAAACAACACCAATCGTTTGCCAGTGAGGCCAATTCAAAACGACTCGAAGTGCTCAACTACGGAAAAATAAACAAAGTAAGTGTGGAAATCGAAGACAAAATGGATAACTACAATATGCCGACTGGCACTTTGGTTACGCTTCACATACCAATTCAAAATTAAATATTAAACAGATGGGAATAAAAGCAATATTGGTAGATGATGAAAAAATGGCGCGTGTACTTTTGCGCGGAATGCTACAAGAATATTGTGCTGATGTAGAAATTGTAGAAGAATGTCATGATTTGCCCTCAGCAGTAAAAGCTATTGTGAAACATCAGCCCGAATTGGTATTTTTGGATATAGAAATGCCGGGACACACGGGCCTCGAACTCCTTGATTTTTTCGATGAAAAGAACGTCAATTTCTCCATTATCTTTACCACTGCATATAACCAATATGCCATTCAGGCCTTCAAACTTTCGGCTGTCGATTATTTGCTTAAACCAATAGACCCCAAAGAACTTCAAAATGCCGTCCATCGCTATGCGAAAACTGGTCATCACAAACCCGATTTGAAAGTGCTACAAAATAATTTTTCAGGTACCGATAAGAATTTCAAGATTGCCATATCTACAATAAACTCCATAAAATACCTTGATTTAAAATCTATTTTAGTTTTTGAAGCTGATGGATCTTACACGAATATCATTCTTGATAATGGTCAGAAAATAACTACCAGTAAAGGGCTAAAATATTATGAAGATTTGGTAGCTCCTCACCCAACTTTTATGAGATGCCAAAAATCTTATATCATCAATCTTGAGTGCGTAACGGAATATATAAAATCTGAGGGGGGGTATGTTATAATAGACTGCACTCACAAAATACCAGTTTCCATGGATAAAAATCAAGAGGTTTTGGAAAAATTGAAAAGCACAATACGTGTGATTTAATCTTATTACAAAATCGTCGATAAACCCTTCTTGTTGTATCTTAATTTTTTTTTATTCAATTTTTATTTTGAATTTCGTAGCACATTGATGAAACAAGACCAGTGCTATGAAAAAAATATTATTTGCCCTATGCTTTAGCTTATTCGCATTCGTGCTCTTCTCACAAAATATTTATTCTGATTACCAAGATGGAATTGTCGTTTTTCAGTTGAATAAAGATGCCAAAATCATAAATACGATCAACGAAAAAAGCCGCCTTGTGGACCATAACAAAGTACCTCTTTTTCGCATTTTATCTGAATTCGAAATTATTGAGGTGCTGCGCTTGCATCCGGATATTAAAGACAATAAACTAAATAGAACATATCAAATTCGGCTTCAAGACATCAACCAGGTAGATGCTGTTATCAAGAAATTAGCAACACATGCGAGTATCGAATTCGCCGAAAAAAAAGAATTACATCGAACATTTTTAACTCCAAATGATTTGGGGCCAATAAACTCAAACAATTCGGGGACATCACCTACGAACAACCAATGGTCTTTGCACAAAATTCAGGCTCAATTGGCATGGGATATTGGTACTGGTGATGCAAACATCATTGTTGCAGTTACTGATGATGCCTTCCGAATGGATCACGAAGATTTAGTGAACAAATATGTGAACCCGTACGACGCTGTAAATCAAACCAACGATCCATCGCCATGCGGTTTTAATAATGGAAACCATGGAACGCATGTGGCTGGAATTGTTGGGGCTGAAACCAATAACTCTTTAGGCATAGCTTCAATTGGTTATAACGTAAGTGTTATGCCAATAAAAATTGGTAATTGCAGTAATCAATTGACCCATGGCTATGAAGGCATAACTTACGCCGCGTCGAATGGTGCACACGTTGTTAACTTATCTTGGGGTGGTGGGGGCTTTAGCAATTATGGACAAAACGTCTGTGATTTTGCATGGAGTCAAGGCACAATAATTGTCGCAGCTGCTGGCAATTACAGCTCAAATTATCTTTTTTATCCTGCTGCCTACAATAATGTAATTTCAGTCGCCTCTGTAACACCTACGGATACAAAATCAGGATTTTCTCAATACGGCAACTGGGTGAATATCTCAGCTCCTGGGGATGAAATACGCAGCGCATACGCAACAAGTTCAAGCGCCTATGCTTCGATTTCCGGCACATCTATGGCGGCACCTCTTGTGGCTGGTTTACTTGGTCTAATGAAATCGATTGCACCAAATGCTACCAACACAGAAATTATTAACTGCTTGTATGAGGGATCGGACAATATTGATGCTGAGAATCCATGGTACATCGGACAATTAGGCGCTGGACGTATCAATGCATACAATGCTATGGTTTGTGTTTCACAATATGCCTATGAATTTGATGCAGGTATTACAGCTATTTTGACCCCAGATTTCAATATGTGTAATGGAAATTTCAGCCCTGAAGTCACGCTTCGTAATTTTGGTTCACAAAACCTAACGTCTTGTGTGATTAACTACAATTGGAACGGTGTCGATCAAACTTTCAATTGGTCAGGTAACTTAATATCAGGAAATTCAATAAATATCATTCTGCCCGAAGTTATAATTCCAAACGGCGCTTATACTTTTACAGTGTTTTCTTCGTTGCCAAATGGCATAAATGACCAAAACCAGAATAACGATTCAAGTACAAAAAATGTCGTTATTGATAACAATGGTCAGATTGTCGCATTATCAATATTCACGGATTGTTTTGGTTCAGAAACTTCATGGCAAATCGTTAATGAAAGTAGTCAGCAGATTATGTTTTCTGGAGGCCCATTTCAAGATAATACTCCTTTACTCGAGCATTCTTATAATTTCTGCTTGGCAACAAGTTGCTATGAATTTAAAATTTTCGATAGTTCTGGCAATGGATTAAGTGGTTCTTTACAACCGAATTGCAGTGCTAATGGCAACTACTATATGCAACATGAAAATGGTTCAACAATTTTTAACATGGATGTTTCAAATGCTAATTTTGGAGTAAGTTCTACTCATCCATTTTGTATAATTTCACCTGACAACATAAATGATGCTGGCATTACTGCTCTAGTGACTCCAACATTTTTTGCGTGTAGTCAAAACATAGTGCCTGTGGTGAGTTTGAGAAATTTTGGTTTTAACACCTTAAACAGTGCTAGTATCTCCTATTCTTTCAATGGTGGTATGGAATACATATACAATTGGATAGGTAATTTAGCGAGTGGACAAACCACTAATGTCGTGCTGCCTGCAATCAGTTCAACTGATGGATTAGTTTCATTTAGCGCATATTCATCCTATCCAAATGGCTTCCAGGATAATACTACTGATAACGATAGTCTAATTACAACTATTGACGTGATTTCCGGAACATTTTCTTTACCATTTATTGAAACATTTGAAACAGATGTATTGCTTAATGGCACATGGAAAGTGATTAATCCAGATGGAGAAATTACTTGGAGTTTGTCTTCAGTAAGCGGAAATACTCCTGGAAATCAAGCAATGAAATTGGATTTTTTTAATTATTCCCAATCCGGCCAAAGAGACCGACTTATTTCTCCAAGAATCAATCTTAATGGATATTCTAGTGCTAATCTAACTTTCGATCATGCATATAGAAGATACAATCAATCAACAACTGATTCACTCATCGTTTATGTGTCTATGGATTGCGGCGAGAATTGGATAAGGATATTGCAGGTTGGAGAAAACGGATCAGGAACTTTTGCAACGAATTCTCTAAGCCAAACCCCATTTACCCCATCCCAAGCATTAGATTGGTGTCTTGAGCCATGGAGTTTTCAGGTTCCTGGATCGAGCTGTTATAATGTCAATTTATCAAGTTTTTTAGGGGAAGAAATTTTCGTGATGTTTGAGTCATATAATGCGGGTGCTATAGGAAACAATCTTTACATTGATAATATAAATGTTAATGGGACACAAACTCCGGGCTTGCCTGAAATATATTATACATTTTCCGACAACATAATTTGTGAAGGAGAGAGTATTCAATTCACAGACTTTTCTCAACCTGATGTTATCTCAAGGTTGTGGACATTTCCTGGAGGAACACCATCATCTTCGATATTAGAATCACCTTTCATCACTTACAACAACCAAGGAGCATACAATGTAGGACTAAGCGTATCAAATGCCAATGGATCTAGTACTCTTAATCAAAACAATTTAGTTGTTGTATATCCCAAACCTTCAAATCCAGTTATAGTGCAAATTGGAAATGAATTAAACGTGTCTCTTCAATTCGGGGAAACTGCAACTTGGTTTCTTAATGGTGAGCAACTAGGTAATAATCAAATTTTAATCATCGATACTTCGGGTTTTTACTATGTAGATGTTACTAATTCATTTGGTTGTACTTCCCAATCCGATGTTCTGAACGTATTAAACATAGAAAATAATAGTGCCGATAACCTGATTACTATTTTTCCCAATCCCAATAATGGTGTATTCAATATTCATCTTAGAAATTTAGACATAGAAAATATGCTCATTATTGATGCGCTCGGCAGGATACTTTTGGAAATTCATCCAAATGAAAAAATCCTAACAGTCGACTTAAGCCATCTAAGTCCGGGGATCTATTCTGTGGTTGTTTTTTCGGAACTTGGCGTTGCCAATAAGAAAATAGAAATATTGGATTAGTAATATTTTGATTGGACAATGAACACTTCCTATAAAGACTTGTTCATAGTTTTTAATAAATTTTGTTTTATTAAAGAATATTTATCAAATTTACGCGCTAAACTATTGAACTAAACCTAAAATAAATGAAAAAACTTTTATTCGCACTTGTATGTGCACTTGTATGTGTATCGGGTCATGCACAAAACGTTTATTACGATTATCAAGACGGACTTGTTGTTTTCCAATTGCATGATAATGCAAAAATCATCAACACCATTAACGAAAATAGCCGTGTAGTTGATTACAAAAAAAGCCCTCTTTTTCGAATATTATCGGAATTTGAAATCGTTGAAGTATTGCGTTTGCATCCAGACATTAAAGATGCTAAACTGAGTAGAACTTATCAAATTCAACTACAGGACATCTATCAAGTAGATGCTGTTATCAAGAAATTAAATACGCATGCCAGTATTGAGTACGCCGAAAAAAAAGAATTACATCGTACATTCCTAACGCCTAATGACTTAGGGCCTGTGAATTCGAACACCACTGGTACGAACCCAGCAACAAACCAATGGTCTTTGCACAAAATTCAGGCTCAATTGGCTTGGGATATTGGTACCGGTGATGCTAACATTATTGTAGCTGTGACCGATGATGCATTCAGAATGGATCATGTGGATTTAATAAATAAATATGTTAGTCCATACGACGCTGTAACACAGACCAACAACCCTGCACCTTGCGGATCAAACAATGGTAATCATGGAACGCATGTCGCTGGAACTGTTGGAGCACAAACCAATAATAATATTGGCGTTGCATCGATTGGTTTTAATGTTAGTGTTATGCCAATTAAAATTGGAAATTGCAACAACCAATTGACTCATGGATTCGAAGGAATAACTTATGCAGCCAATAACGGTGCTCATGTTGTAAACATGTCTTGGGGAGGAGGTGGATTTAGCAATTACGGACAAAATGTTTGTAATTTTGCTTGGAATCAAGGCACTATTTTAGTTGCTGCTGCAGGAAACAATAATGCGTCAACCGTTTTTTATCCTGCAGGCTATAACAATGTAATTTCTGTTGCTTCTACAACCCCAACAGATGCCAAATCAAGTTTTTCTCAATATGGTACATGGATAAATATTTCTGCCCCCGGATCGAATATCAGGAGTACTTATGCAACAAGCTCAACAGCTTACAGCTCAATATCTGGAACATCTATGGCTTCTCCTCATGTTGCAGGATTACTCGGCTTAATGCGCTCAGCAGCACCCAACGCCACCAATCAAGACTTGATTAATTGCTTGTATTCTGGAGCTGACAATATTGACTCTCAAAATTCGGGTTTCATAGGACAGTTGGGTGTAGGTAGAATAAATGCGCTCAACTCAATGGTTTGTGCATCTCAATTCGCATCTGAATTTGATGCTGCAATTACTGCTATTGTAACACCAGAGTCAACATTGTGTAGCGGTACGTTTTCGCCCGTTGTTACGTTGCGTAATTTTGGCTCACAAAATTTAACTTCCTGTGTTATAAATTACAATTGGGGAGGGGCGAATCAAACCTTCAATTGGACGGGTAATTTAATTACTGGAAATTCCATAAATGTTACTCTACCACAATTATCTATTCCTAATGGTTCATATACTTTTACTTCTTTCACAACACTTCCAAATGGTGTGGCAGATCAGAACTCCACAAACGACTCAAGTTCTAAAAGTATTCTAGTCGACAACAACGGACAACTTGTTACTTTAACAATTGTTACGGATTGCTGGGGTTCAGAAACATCATGGCAAGTAGTTAACGATGATAATGGCGAAATAATAGTCTCGGGAGGTCCTTACCAAGATAATACTCCTTTGGCACAGCAGGTTCATAATTTTTGCTTACCATCGGGTTGTTACACATTTACCATCTTTGATAGTTACGGTGATGGTATGAATGGCAGCCAATGGCAGTCTTGTAGCGTCAATGGAAATTATTTTATGCAATATGAAAATGGATCGAACATTTTTTCAATGACCGCGCCAAACGGAAATTTTGGAAATAGTGCTAGTCATCCTTTTTGCATTATTCCTCAAGACAACTTTAATGATGCCGGAATAATTGCTCTTATTTCACCGACACTTTTCTCTTGTAGTCAAAACATAGTACCTGTAGTTAGATTGAGAAATTTCGGGTTAAATACCTTAACATCAGCTGGTATTTATTATTCCGTAAATGGAGGGTCACCTCAACTATTTAACTGGAATGGAAATCTACCAAGCGGACAAACAATTGATGTAACCCTTCCAGCTATTTCCTCACCTGCTGGTTTAAGTTCATTCAATGTTTATTCCTATAATCCAAATGGTGTAGACGACGATAATCCGAATAATGATAGCTATACAACTTCGTTAGCCGTTAATTCTACCCCCGCTACCCTACCTTTTATCGAAAACTTTGAAACCAATGTAATTGCAAGTGGTTCATGGAAAATCCTCAATCCAGATAATGATATTTCTTGGGAATTTGCCACAGTAGGGGGTATCACACCAGGTAATCAAGCTATGAAAATGGACTTGTTTAGCTATGCACAAGCTGGTCAACGCGATGGCTTAATTTCGCCTGTCATCAGCTTAAATGGTTACGTAAGTGCTGAAATGACATTCCACCATGCCTATCGCAGATTTAATCAATCGGCAACAGACTCATTGATAATATATGTGTCAACAGATTGCGGAACAAATTGGACTAGGGTGTTCCAAGTGGCAGAAAACGGAACAGGCACTTTTGCGACTCAGACTACGAGTGCCAATGCATTCACGCCTGCTCAGGCAGTAGACTGGTGCTTCCAGCCAATTAGCGCTCAAACACCTGGAGCGAGTTGTTATAGCATCAATTTGACACCCTTTGTTGGTCAAAACATCGTGATAATGTTTGAAAGTTTCAACGCTGGGACATTAGGTAACAATCTATTCATTGATAATATTAACATTGATGGCATTCCTGGAGAAAATTTACCGATTGCAAATTTCAGCAACACAAATGCAACTATTTGTGAGGGACAATCCATTCAATTTACAGATCAATCGCAACCTAACGTCACCACACGCACATGGACATTTCCTGGCGGAACCCCTTCCTCTTCTACTGAAGCGAATCCAACGATTACTTACAACAACTTTGGAACATACAACGTAACTCTTTCTGTAACCAATTCTAATGGGACTAATTCTATTACACAAAGCAATTTTGTCGTTGTTAATCCTGCTCCAAGTGCTCCAATAATTACCCAGAATGGAAATGTGCTCAGCATATCGCTTCAAATAGGAGAATCTGCTGTTTGGTATTTAGATGGGATTCAAGTTGGAACTGGCCAAAGTATTACAGCTTCGAACTTCGGTAACTATTCTGTAGAAATCACGAATTCCTTTGGATGTAGAGCTGTATCTGCTGCGTATAATTATGTCTCAGTTGATTCGTACACATTCAATGATTACATTATTATTTATCCGAATCCGAGCTCTGGTGTATTCAACATTGTTCTCGGCGACTTAAATGCCACCAAACTTGTAGTGGTTGATGCGGTTGGTCGAGTAATAACAAGTTTTATTACTGACGACAGTACCGTCACTTTAGATTTGAGTGATTTGAATTCAGGTCTATATTCATTAGTTATCTACTCAGACGAAGGCTTGTTTATCAGAAAAATTGAAATACTGAAATAAGAATTCATCTTACATAATGACATAAAAAAAGTGCCGATTGAGTCGGCACTTTTTTTGTTGTAAGAGAATAAAAATTCTGTTTGGAGTGAAGTACTTTTACTTATAATACCCTAATAAATTCATAAAATCAGAAGCATTTTGCTCGTCAGAGAAGACACGCGTTTCTAATCTGCCTTCTTCATTTCTGGAAATAATAACATGCTTAGGCTCGGGGATAAGACAATGTTTTAAGCCACCAAAACCACCAATTGTTTCCTGATAAGCCCCTGTATTAAAGAAACCAATATACAATTCGTTGCTTGAATCAAATTGAGGAAGATAGATAGCGTTGGAATGTTGTTCAGAGTTGTAATAATCATCAGAATCACAAGTCAATCCACCTAAAAGAACACGTTCATATTTGCTTTCCCAACGGTTTACAGGCAACATAATAAAACGCTGATTGATGGCCCAAGTATCTGGAAGATTAGTCATAAACGAACTATCAATCATGTTCCATTTTTCACGGTCATTTTGTTGCTTTTGGTGAAGAACCTTGAACAAAGCTCCACCACTTTCACCTACCGTAAACGAACCAAACTCAGTAAAAATATGAGGTTCAGGAATGTGATTTTCCTCGCAAACCGTTTTGATTTGAAGCAAAATTTCTTGAACCATATAAGCGTAATCGTATTCGAAAGCCAAGGACTTTTTGATGGGAAATCCACCACCGATATTTAAAGAATCAAGGGTTGGACAAACCTTTTTCAACTCGGCATAAATCTGCAAACACTTGGTCAATTCATTCCAATAATACGCCGTGTCCTGAATACCTGTATTGATAAAGAAATGCAGCATCTTCACATTGATACGCGGATTTTCCTTCACCAAGGTGTTATAAAAAGGAATTATGTCGCGGTAGCGAATCCCTAAGCGAGATGTATAAAACTCGAATTTGGGTTCTTCTTCTGAAGCAATGCGAATACCGATATTCAATTCTTTATCCGTGGCTTCTAGTAATTCTTGAACCTCTTGAAAATTATCAACTATTGGAATCACGCGCAAATCACCTTCATCAATTAATTTGGCTATGTTCTCAATATATTTTGGCAATTTGAAACCGTTGCATAACACAAAACTCTTCTCTCCAAGTTTGCCTTTGTTCTTCAGATTTTGAACGATATCCAAGTCGAATGCCGATGATGTTTCGATATGCACATCATTCTTTAAAGCCTCTTCAACAACAAAGGAAAAATGCGAACTTTTCGTACAGTAACTATAGTAATACTTTCCAGAATAACCCAAATTCGTCATGGCTTCACGAAACCATCCCTTGGCACGTTGGATATTATTGCTGATTTGAGGCAAATAATGAAACTTCAAAGGTGTTCCATATTCTTTAATCAAACTCATCAAATCAATACCATGGAAAGTGAGATTACCATCTCGGAGATTAAACTCATTTTGAGGAAAATCAAAAGTTTGTTCGATAAGGTCTATGTATGTTGTCTTCATTTCATAAATTAGCGCTTAGGCGCACAAAGTTCAATAAAAAATTAATGCCCCGTTGATTTTTTTGGGAAATTAATATACGAATGTGGCTTATTCTTTTACTTGCCTTTTAGCTCGTAAACTCAAAAGTGCCAATATACCAAAGAGCATGCAGGCCAATAGGAGATGTATTGTTTGAACCAAAGCCGGTATATTCAAATGATTTAAGAACACACCACTAATCAACTCAAGAGCCAAAATCACATACGCCCAATGGAATATGCGCATTTCTCGAATTTTATAGCTTTTGTAGAGCATCCAAGTCATCACAATAAGTACAATCCATGAAAAACTACGGTGAACTAAAAATCCGGCGGAAAGCAAACTGTTCCAATTTGTTCGCGCTATACCACTTTTACGCAAAACATCAATTTCTTCACGAACTTGCGTCCCCAAAAACATTTGAAAAAAGGTAATGATGAAAATGCCAATAATAATCCAAAACCAGGTTTGAGAAACGGCTATATTTCTCTGTTGAGAAGGGGCAATCATCCGCAACACATACAGCTGTAAAAACACAATCACCAATGCCAATAGCAAGTGAACGGTGATCGTCCAAGGCAAAAGATTGGTAGCCACTACGATGGAACCAAACCACGCCTGAAAAACAAGCACAATCATATTGATTGTAGCTACCATAACCAGACGACGCTTTCGGTATTTTCGCAAAATAATCAAAAAGCTGAACAGCATTAAATTACCCGCGATAAATCCAAACAAGCGGTTGATATATTCAATCCACGTTTTTTTAGCGTTGAAAGACTCCTCCACCAAAATTTGTTGCATGTTGTCGTCCATTTTTTTTGCTTCTCCAGCTAAACCAACACCACGCAACATCTTTTGAAAACGGACGACCTTCTTGTAGCGCTTTTCAGAATAAATCTCCTTGTAGTTGTCGGGCAATTCTCCAATTTCCGTAGGCGGTACCCACTGTCCAAAACACTTTGGCCAATCGGGGCAGCCCATACCGCTTCCTGTTATGCG
>DIUF01000007.1:0-724 GCA_002422285.1 Flavobacteriales bacterium UBA6165
GCTGTTGACATGGGCGATTATTACCTTTTGAACGGCACAAAAAACTGGATCACCAATGGTAGTTCGGCTTCCACATATTTGGTGATTGCACAGACAAATCCAGAATTGGGACACCGTGGCATCAACGCATTGATTGTTGAGCGCGGCATGGAGGGATTCATCGTGGGTGAAAAAGAAGATAAAATGGGTATCCGCGGAAGTGATACGCACACTTTGTTGTTCAACGACGTGAAAGTGCCAAAAGAAAACCGCATTGGTGAAGATGGATTTGGATTCAAATTCGCGATGAAGACTTTGTCGGGCGGAAGAATTGGTATTGCTGCTCAAGCTTTAGGTATCGCTGCTGGCGCTTATGAATTGTCAAAAGCATATTCGAAAGAGCGTCAGGCATTTGGAAAAGAAATTTTCAAGCACCAAGCGATTGCGTTCAAAATTGCTGATATGGCAACTGAAATTGATGCCGCACGTTTGTTGGTTCACCGTGCAGCCGCTGATAAAGATGCAGGAAGAAACTACGACACATCAGGAGCGATGGCAAAATTGTTTGCTTCTGAAGTAGCGATGAAACACACCGTAGAAGCTGTTCAAATCCATGGTGGTTATGGTTATGTAAAAGAATACCACGTTGAGCGTTTGATGCGCGATGCGAAAATCACTCAAATCTATGAAGGCACCTCTGAAATTCAAAGAGTCGTGATTTCTAGAAATGTGATGATGGATTAAT
>DIUF01000007.1:757-4907 GCA_002422285.1 Flavobacteriales bacterium UBA6165
GTTGAGCCAACGCTCGATGATGTGAAATCTGGAGACTTTGCTCTCAAAGGCAAATGGCATCAAGAGTTTTTCAAAAATGACAACCCTATTGTTTTGGAATTGGGTTGCGGAAAAGGTGAATACGCCGTTGGATTGGCACGCCGCTATCCCGAAAAAAACTTCTTGGGTGTTGACATCAAAGGGGCGCGCATGTTTATTGGCGCCAAACAAGCCATCGATGAAAATTTGAACAACGTAGGTTTTTTGAGAACGCGCATCGAATTCATACATGCCTTTTTTGCAGAAAATGAAATCGATGAAATTTGGCTTACTTTTTCTGATCCACAACCCAATAAACCCAAAAAACGTCTGAGCTACAAGCGTTACATCGATATGTATCGCGCGTTTTTAAAACCGGGTGGCATCGTTCATTTGAAAACAGATAGCGATTTGCTTTACGAATCCACCTTGGAAGAAATCGCCGAAAACGGTTATCAAATCATTCAGGACACCAATGATTTGTATGGCACTTTGGTTCACGACCTAGACCAAGAAACCCGTGAAATCTTAGAGATTCGTACACATTACGAATCTTTATTTTCTGCTAAGGGTTATAAAATCAAGTACATCAAGTTTACAATTTAAATGGATACACCTAAAGAGCACGATTTTTTCCACCAAGTTTATGAAGTGGTGAAACTGATTCCAAAGGGTCGAGCGACAAGTTATGGTGCCATTGCCAAATATTTGGGTTCAGCAAAATCTTCTCGCATGGTGGGTTGGGCGATGAATGCCGCGCACAGCAAACCCGAAATTCCAGCGCATCGTGTGGTGAATAGAAACGGATTGCTCAGTGGCAAAGCGCATTTTGGAAGCCCTACCAGGATGCAGGAATTACTTGAAGCTGAGGGCATTGCTGTTAAAAACGATCAGATTCAAAATTTCAAAGTGGTTTTTTGGGACCCAGAGCAGGAGTTGGGTTTTGATTAGTTGTATTACATTTGGCGTACAACTTTAAGAACACCACCATGAATTCAAAATTAAAAAACGCTATTGCCCTTGTTGCAGGCATATTTCTCGGCGCTATCGCCAATAGCTTAACCTTAAAGGCGGGAATGGCATTGATTCCACCGCCACCAGGATTCGACATGAATACCACAGAAGGTTTAAACGCCGCATTTGCAGCGATGGAAACCAAACATTTTATTACGCCTTTTTTATCACACGCCTTGGGGACGCTCATTGGTGCTTTTGTTGTAGTGCGAATTGCGGCCAGTCATCATAAAATCTTTGCTTATACAATTGCTGGGCTTTTCTTTTTGGGTGGACTTTACATGGTTTTAGTCCTCAACGCGCCGATGTGGTTCAATCTAACAGATTTGATTTTGGCTTATTTTCCAATGGGCTGGTTGGCTTTACGCTTGAACAAAGTAGTTTAATCTAAGCCCTCAATCATTACCTCAATCCCATCTTGCTGCGGTAAAGCTTGCACTTTAACATGCAACTTATACTTTAAAAAAAGCAAAACCAGCATCAAAATTGAAACGTACATCACAATGCGGATGAGGTATTTGTAACTCCGCGTGTAGTTTCTGTATTGCTGCAAATTCAATTTCCGCTCGGACTTCATGCCGCAAAGATAAATACTGGCGGGTTTGGGGGAATTGTTTATTTTTGACTCCCAAATAAGCCAAATGCCCCAAAACAAAAATATTCTCATCACTGGTGGAACAGGATTTATCGGTTCGCATACCGTTCTCGCCTTGTACCACTTGGGTTATCGGCCAATTTTGTTGGATAATTTGAGCAACAGTAGTGCAGATGTTATCAATGCCTTGGAAAAAATTTCAGGAGAAAGATTTCCGTTTTTTGAAGGCGATTGCCGAGAAGCGAGCATTTACGAGCGCATTTTTAAAGAATTTCCATTTGAAGCCGTGATACATTTTGCTGCATTCAAAGCCGTTGGTGAATCCGTGCAAAATCCGCTGCTCTATTTCGACAACAACATCAACAGCACGATCGTTTTGATGCAAGCCATGGAGAAATTGAACGTGAAAAACCTGATTTTTTCTTCGTCGTGTACGGTGTATGGCAGTCCTGAGCTTACCATGGTCACCGAGTCAACGCCTTTGCAAAAACCTGAATCGCCCTATGGATACACAAAATTGGTTTGCGAAGAAATGATTCAAACAGCGGTTCAACTCAAGCAAAATTTTTCAGCGGTTTTGTTGCGTTATTTCAATCCAATAGGCGCACATGAATCTGGTTTGATTGGCGAAAATCCCATTGGCATCCCGAATAATTTAGTGCCTTACATCACCCAAACGGCCAAAGGGCTGCGCGAAAAATTGTCGGTTTTTGGAAACGATTATCCCACCAACGACGGTACCTGCGTGCGCGATTACATCCACGTGATGGACGTAGCGGAAGCCCATGTGGCGGCATTACAATTCCTTGAAAATAAAACAGAAATAAAAACGCACATTTTTAATATTGGAACAGGCAAAGGCACGAGTGTTTTGGAGGCCATTCAATGTTTTGAAGAAGCGAACAACATAAAGCTCAACTGGCAAATTGCCCCTAGAAGATCTGGTGATGTTGCCGAAATTTACGCCAATACCGACCGCGCCAAAGAACAACTGGGCTGGTCCTCAAAAAGAAACATAACACAAGCAATGAAAGACGCATGGAGATGGGAACAAAACAACAAATAATCGGAATTTTCACCTTGACTTTGGGCTTGCTAATGAGCTCGTGTGGCAATATTCGCAATAGAACCTTGATGGTTGTAGATGAAGTGAAACCCAACGTGGAATCAGCATTTCAAGGAATAACAGCCAAAGAACCTGAAGAAGGCGCCAAACGCGATAGATTGATGCTAGATGTACACTACAACGATTGGTTGGGCGAACGCCAAAATGTCAACACAGGTTGGCGCTCTATTGGCTACAATTGGAATTTTTACCACGATATGCCGCTCAATAAAAAAAGCACAGTTTCCATTGCCACGGGCTTGCGTTTCGGTAAATCTGTGATTCAGCACAACGGCCTTTTTCAAGTCGGCGACAGCATCAACCAAAGTGTTTTGATGTCCAACAACAACATGGAATTTGCACGCACCAACCAACGCTTTGTGCAGTCACATTTGGAGTTGCCTTTGGAATTGCGCTTTCGAGGGGCCAACAAAAAATCGTATCGTTTCACGTTGGGCGGCTCGATTGGTTTGCGACTCAACAGCTACGAACGTTGGCGCGAGGGATCAGAGAAATTCAGAGAATATAACCACGCCAATGCCTTGATTTGGAGGGCTGGAGCTTATATGCGTTTGGGTTACAACCGATGGAGTTTTTATGGTGCTTATTATTTGACTCCTTGGTTCCAAGGTAATGGCAATTCCAAGCTAAACACGGTTCAGGTGGGCGTGAGTTTTTCGTTTTTTTAGAAACCTAAAATAATTTCTTATCTACGTGGTTTTTAACGGAAACTGTAAAAACTATTTGAACCAAAAAACAATCCGCAGCGCGGAGGTATGATTGTAACACAACAGTCTAATTATCGCACAGATCCTATCCACGTAGTGGAGGCATGATTACGCGGTTAACGCGTATTTTATTGTCACCCGTCAGTTGACGGGTTCGGGACATCGCGAGCTATTCTGGTTTTACAATAGTTTCTCCGCTACGCGGATGGAAGAGAAAACAGTAAAATTATTGATTGGCCGCAAATGTGCCAACATATCATAAATTTCAAGTCTAAATAATGTATTTAAAATGGGGGTGAAAGAGATTTAGCTGCGCTTAGAGATTTCTCCCGTTGGTCGAAATGACAGTACTGTGGGGTAATAGCGTCGCGCTTCGCGCGACGAGAATCCCAAGTGAATCTGTCATTTCGACGCGTAAAACAAGGAGAAATCTCTTTTAATCAAGCCAATAATCTGTTTGCGACCATTCAAAATCAATTCAATTAGAAAAATAATCCACAGCGCGGAGGCATGGTTTAAAAACTCAATTGGCTTCAACTTCCAAAAATTTCCGATATTTGACGCTATGCAACGCTCAGAGTTAAACCCCAATTATCAGCAAGCCATCGATGCAGCTATTGAAGCTGGCAAAGTGATTATGCAATATTATTTGGGCGATTTGCATCCTGAGAAAAAAAGCGATGGCAGTCC
>DIUF01000105.1 GCA_002422285.1 Flavobacteriales bacterium UBA6165
AAATCATCGATTAGTTTGCGATCTTTATTTGTCTTGCGATATTCAGCAACAAAAATGTCAATGAAATCACCACCAGATGAACGGTATGTTGCAACTGCTTTTTCATAAGGAACTGCAAATCTCGCATTGCGCGGATTCACCGCTTCGTTTTTAACGAGGTCAGGAATTGAAACTTCAAGCGTAACGCTCATTCCACCTTTCAAGTCCAAACCAAGATTGATACTACGATTCTTGGCGTCGTTGTATGTTGCACCAGTCCAAGAAACCTTTTTTTCGCCCTTTTCAATCAAATACGCATTCGTAAAATAGTTAACGATAATGTCTTCGGCTTCAATATTATCCAGTTGAATATTTCTACCATTCGGAAGTAAAATTGTTTTATCTTCTTGATTTTGAACGGCATTTTTTAACGAGTCTAATTGCTCGTTGGCATATTTCTCTGCACTTTTCTCAACGCGGTTAACGACGAATGTAAATGAGATTTGATATACACAAACAATTGCTACTAAGATGGTTAGGAACCAAAAGAAACCTTTATTACGCATGTTACTTTAAATTATTGGGGTGCAAATATAGAATTTCCCTTTTGGATATTCAAAAAAGACGGAAAAAAGTTAGAATGTTCTTGTTTTTTTTGAAAATTTCTAATTCTCAAAATGAGGCAGATTTAGTTATTCTAAACCATAATCAATGACTCGAAAATGAATTTCACGACCAAATCGAATATTTAACGTGTCAAAATTGAGAATATCATTGTCTTTATAAAATTTATAAATCAAACCGACACCTTTCGCATAAACTTCAAATTTTTTACGATGGTCTACCAAACTAAAAAAATCCTGTTGGTTTACTCTAACAGTTGAATCAAAAGAAATATTGTTGACACTAAAATTTTTGTGTAAGCTTTCGGTGTTATATCGGGCATTCAACGGTGCAAATGTGTTGTGCGCATTGATATCCCATATTTTGTCACTAGTTGGAGCAAACACCAGTTTTATAATGCGCTGGTTTTCTTCAACCAATTCGGCTCGACGATCTTTTATTTTGGTTGTCCAAACATCTTTTATAATCCATTCATCATTTGGATTAGTTTTCCAATATCGGTAAAATTTATAAGCAATATCACCTTCCAAATCCGTTATTTGTTCTCCGATGACTGTCTTAAGCAAGAAAATTGTTGTGTCTCTTTGCACAAGCGCCTGTATGTCATGACGAATTTCCATTGCGTCATAAACAACAAAACGACCTGTTTCGATCGGGTAATAATCAAAATGAAACTTGGGGTCAGGCGAATTATCCTTCTTACAAGATAGAAGTGAAGCTACCAATAATATCCAAAAGAAATCCGTCTTAATCTTTATCATTATGATTAATTATAAGACTAAGGTATGTATTTTTTATCGAAGTTTGGTTTGCGTTTTTCTAGAAATGCATTTCTTCCTTCAATAGCTTCATCCGTCATATACGCCAACCTAGTCGCTTCTCCGGCGAATACTTGTTGACCAACCATACCATCATCTGTGAGGTTCATGGCAAACTTCAACATTTTGATGGAGGTTGGAGATTTTGCAAGGATTTCTTGTGCCCAGTTGTAGGCTTCTTTTTCCAATTCTTCGTGTGGAATGACTGCATTTACCATACCCATTTCCAATGCTTCTTGTGCGGAGTAATTTCTTCCTAAAAAGAAGATTTCGCGAGCCTTTTTCTGTCCGACCATTTTCGCCAAATATGCAGAGCCATATCCTCCATCAAAACTCGTAACGTCGGCATCTGTTTGCTTGAAAATGGCATGCTCTTTACTTGCCAAAGTAAGGTCGCAAACAACGTGTAAACTGTGGCCACCACCAACAGCCCAGCCTGGCACAACAGCAATAACCGCTTTTGGCATGAAGCGGATTAAGCGCTGCACTTCCAAGATGTTCAATCTGTGGTAGCCATCTTGACCCACATAGCCTTGATGACCGCGCGCACGTTGATCTCCACCGCTGCAAAATGCCCAAACTCCGTCTTTCGGTGATGGGCCTTCTGCTGAGAGCAAAACTACTCCTATTGATGTGTCCTCATGCGCATCTCTAAAGGCCACTAAAAGTTCAGATGTGGTATGTGGTCGAAATGCGTTTCTCACCTCAGGCCTATTAAATGCAATACGGGCAACGCCATTACATTTTTTGTATGTAATGTCTTCGAATTCTATGGCAGTTTGCCAGTTGATTTCGTTCATTTTTAGTTGTTTTTGCATTGTTCTTCTGGCAAGGCGCCACATAAACCGCAACTTGCTCCCTCTTCTTGAAGCATGGGGTTGTTGCTCGCGCAGGTTCCAGCAAACTTGCCATCTTTTTTTACCAGAATTTTAATAGCAATTCCAGCAAAGGCTAGTGCAAGGAATACAAATGTAATGATGAAAATTTCCATAACGCGTTTTGTTTTTTGTTAGAAGGGCAAATCGTCATCTGCCGATGCAGTAAACGCTTGAGCCTCTTCAGTTGTTCTCATCGGTGGCTCTTGCGCACTAGGCGCAGCAGCCCCATCTGCTTTTTTAATCGCCCAAACATCCAATGAATTGAAGTATCTCACTTCGCCTTGTGGGCTCGTCCATTCACGACCGCGAATAAAGAAGGATACTTGCACAGCTTGACCAACTTGCAGGTCGTTTACGGCATCCGTTTTGTCCTGAGTTAACTGAAACAGGATATCTTGCGGATATTGACCTGTACTGTCTGTTACTACAATTTCTCTTTTTTTGAACTTTTCAGATACAACCTGTGTATCGTTGATTACTTTTAATACGCCATTAATGTTGAACATATCGTTTGTTTTTATGGTTAATTATTAAATGAGAGCAGTGTTAACCACGCTTCTTCTACTTTATTTTCTGCTAATAGTTGTTTGGCCAGCTGATGCAATTCTCTTTCGAGTTGGGCAGCATCATCTTCAAATTTAATGAAAATTTCGCTGAGTTCGATTAACTTGTAATCGTTAACATCAGTTTCGTTAGGCAAGGCTTCCACATTCGCCAACTGTCCCAAATCGTTGCCAGATAAAACTTTACTTTTCCTTATGTCTGGGGGTAAATTATCAAAACCAATTCCAACAGTTGTTAAAGGTTTGGCAACTTCAAACAGCGCAGAACCATTGGCTCTACAATACCAATTGGCACCCATACGAGCGACTAGGTCTATTCTTGTTTGATCGATTTTACCATTCACCATTAAGTCCTCTCTGACGTGAATTCTTGTAACCTCGCAAATAATTAAATTTCCCGCCCCCCCTTCTTTGCCAAGTTCTTTCACCTCTATAATTTTGCACTCAAATTGAACAGGTGATTCTTTAACACGCATCGGTTTTACGGTTTCAGACGGTACTGGAATAAAACCCGCTTTCACAAATTCATCGACATTGGATGCATATGGAGAACTCGTTAAACTCATTTGATGCACCATGTCATAGGTTACAACATTTATGACACATTCTGGAACTTTTTTGGCGTTCTCATAAGTGTCTTTGGTTGTGTTGTTTCTGCCACTTCGCGCTGGAGAAAAAATCAAAATTGGTGGGTTTGCAGAAAAGACATTGAAAAAGCTGAATGGCGCCAAGTTGTGGTTGCCTTTTTCGTCAACAGTACTCGCAAAAGCTATAGGTCTAGGGCCAATGGCGCCTAATAAATGTCCGTGTAATTCGGGTACTGATATGCTTTTTGGGTCAATCGAAATCATGGGGCGCAAAGTTAGGAAATTTTAATGGTTCTTGAATAGGGTTCTGCTAATAATCAACATCCAAATTGAACATGCGCTGCAACATGGCGATATTCGGGTTTTTTTCTGCAAAAACCTTGAATTTATCCGTCGGACTGTATGGGTTCTTCACTTGGTTATCTTGATTGGTTACTATAATCGAAAATTGCAGCATGCCATTACCCAAGTTTTGTTTGAGAAAGGGAATGAAACTTTGAAGCTCAGCATTCAACATGTCTTTGATAAGGTCGTTATCCACCTCAAAACTTAGGCTGTTGTCGTTCAATATCTTTGGATTTCTCTTAGTCAATATTGAGAACAAATTGTTTTTGTCTTTTTGCTGAAGTTGAAAAGCGTATTGTTTCCAAAACATCAACAAACTTTCTATTTCAAGTGGTTTGGATTCTTTGATTTGAATGTCATTATTGTTAGCTTCATCTTGGCTATTTTTCTGTGGATTGAGAATTTCCTTTATAGAAATATTTGATGTTTTCAGTGAACCTACGGGTTGATTGACAATTTTCGGTGGTGCTGGAGTTGAAATAGAATATGACGCACCAACAGCGGGTTTGTTTTCAATCGATTTAGGGCTAATTTTATCTCGAAGCTTTTGATTAGGAAAAGGAATGATGTCAACCTTATCCGTTAGCCATTTTTTTTTTCAGACTCTTGCTTGAGAGAGCAGAGTTGCATCAAGGTCCATTCCACCAGAAGCCGCTGGTTTTTAGAGGCTTTAAATTCGGTTTCAGCTTTTTGAATGATGTGTATGGAACGTAAAATTCGCTGACTATCGATTTGCGCTGCTTGCTGTCCGTATTTCGTTGCAACGGTATCACCAACTTCCAAAAGCGCAAGTGTGGCGGGGTCTTTGGCTACTAAAATATTGCGATAATGAGACGACAAACCGGAGAGAAAATTGTGTCCATCGAAGCCTTTCTCCATGATTTCATTGAAAAGCAACAGATTGTTTGGAATATCTTCGTTTTCAGCGTTTTCAACCACTTTAAAGAAGTAGTCATAATCCAAAACGTTCAAGTTTTCCAATACAGCTTGATAACTCACATTACCTTGAGTAAACGACACAATTTGGTCGAAAATTGATAAAGAATCTCTCAGGGCGCCATCTGCTTTTTGTGCAATCAAATGAAGGGCATCAGCTTCGGCGGTGATATTTTCTTTTTGCGCGATGTATTCCAAATGCTTGGCGATGTCTTTTACCTTGATTCTTTGGAAATCAAAAATCTGACAACGCGACAAAATAGTTGGGATAATCTTGTGTTTTTCTGTTGTAGCCAGGATGAAAATTGCATGCTTCGGAGGCTCCTCTAAGGTTTTCAAAAAAGCATTGAATGCCGCTGTCGACAACATGTGAACCTCGTCGATGATATAAACTTTGTGCGTACCCAACTGTGGAGCAATGCGCACTTGGTCGATTAAACCACGGATATCATCTACCGAGTTGTTGGATGCTGCATCGAGCTCGTAAACGTTCAGCGAACTGCCTTCGTTGAAAGAATTGCACGAAGCACAAGCGTTGCAAGCTTCAGTTTCTGGAGTGCGTTCGGTACAATTTAAAGTCTTTGCCAAAATTCGGGCTGTGGAAGTTTTTCCAACCCCGCGCGAACCACAAAATAAAAAGGCTTGCGCCAATTGATTCGAGCGAATGGCATTTTTTAAGGTCATTACAATAGAGCGTTGTCCAACAACCGTCTCAAAGGTTTGAGGACGATATTTTCGCGCTGATACTACGTAATTTTCCATCCCACAAAAGTAGGGATATTTTTTCGCTGTTCTAATTTGACCGAGACAGAAAAGTTATGAACATAGCACAGAAATGCACGAATTGAAATTTGATGGAAATTGTAGAGCGTCTATTTCATTATCTTTGCCTCTCATTCCACAATCAACATGAAATATCGCATTCAAACCAAGGCCCCTCAACAACAATATTTACAAATCACTGCTGAATTTGAGGTAAATGAAGCTGTTCTATCACTTCAGTTTCCTTCTTGGCGCCCTGGTCGTTATGAACTTGGAAACTTTGCTAAAAATGTGCGGTCATTCAAAGTGTTGAATGAGTTGGGACAGCCTATTAAATTTGAAAAGAAAAGCAAAGACCAATGGCAAGTGGATACCAAAGGCGCAAGTAAGGTTTTGGTGGAATATGAATACTATTCTGCCGAATTGAACGCCGGTTCTACGTTTTTGGATGACAAGCGGGTTTACGTCAATCCAGTCAACTGTTTGGTTTACATCCCGAGTAGAGAAAACGAGCCTTGTTCTCTTGAAATTGAATTGTTTCAAGAATTGAAATATTCGGGCACATTACCCTTAGACGGCAATAAAATTTATGCCCAATCTTATCATGAATTGGTGGACAGTCCATTTATTTTTTGTGATGAAGTGGAATCCAATCACTATCAATATGGTGGGGTAGAGTTTAAAATTTCTTTTGTTGGTATTCAAAATGTGCCTTGGGAGCGAGTGCTCAGCGATTTTCAGAAATTCACCAAAAAACAATTTGAAGATTTTGGGTCTTTTCCAGTTAATTCCTTTCATTTTATCGTGATTGTTACGCCTTATGCACATTACCATGGCGTTGAACATTTGGCTTCAACTATAATTGTGCTTGGTCCAACTCCTGATATTTTTGGTGCTTTGTATGATGAATTGTTAGGTATCAGCTCACACGAACTTTATCATGTTTGGAATGTGAAATCCATTCGTACAGTTGACCTTTATCATTATGATTACAGCAAAGAAAATTTCTCGCGAATGGGTTATTTGTGTGAAGGCATCACGACGTATTTGGGCGATTATTACCTGATGGCGTCTGGTATTTGGACGCCTGAAAAGTATTTCAAAGAATTCTCTCAAGTCATCCAAAAACATCTTGATAACGCCGGACGATTTAACTATTCCTTGGCTGAAAGTTCATGGGATACTTGGTTGGATGGCTATGTGCCCGGTGCGCCTGGTAGAAAAGTTTCCATTTACAACGAAGGCGCCATTTTTGCCTTGATAACGGATGTGTTTATTCGCAAGAATTCTGAGTCAAAGTACTCGATTGCGTCCTTAATGAAAAGGCTATATGAAGATTTTTATTGTCAAAATCGAGGAGTCTCAGAAGCAGATTTTATCAGAATTGTGACAGAATTGAGCGAAGCAGATTACAATGATTTGTTCAGGAAGCTAGTTTATCAGAGAATTTCATTTGAAGATGAACTCAAGTCTACACTTGATGAATTGGGATTGGAATTGTTTTTTTCTGCTAATCCAGATCCAATCGCAAGACTTCTTGGAATTAAAACCGTTGTAGAACAAAATGCTCAAAAAATTGCTTCAATTTTACCTGATTCCATTTCGGATAAGAATGGCTTGATGCTTGGCGACCGCATTTGGTCTTTGAATGGACAAGTAGTGCGCACTGATTTTGCACTTTGGTTGAACTATTTCAAAAACGAAAATTTGGTTTTGAACATTGATAGGGCTGGTCGTGCAATTCAAATTGACCTGCCAAAAGCTGAAATTGAATATTTTAATTTAGCACAAATTCGACTCAAAGATTCAGCATCAGAGAATACGGTTTTCATGCGTTCAAGTTGGACTTGCATTCAAGAAAAGTAGGGGAATCCAAAAAAATATCTATATGGACGCAATAATTTAAAATAATGGCGTTAATTTTGTTAAGGAAATAACATAATACTGTTGATTGGCTTTGCGACCCAAACCATGCAAAACCAGCAAGCCAATCAATTTCTGCCAAGATGCGTTTGACGCGTAAAATCATGTTTAAAACCAAATAAAACCCAAAAACCCACAATCATGATTGTTAATGCCCTGTATCATCAGGCTCCGGACGCTATTCAGTCGGAGTTTGATTGGATTGAGCAAGCTAAGCTCGACCCACAAAAGTTCGGAAGATTGTACAACAAGTACTACGATCAAATCCATCGCTACGTGCAGCAACGTGTTGAATGTGTTGATGTTGCGGCCGACGTTACTTCTCAAGTTTTTTTTAAAGCATTTACGAATTTGCACAAATATCAATTCAAAGGAGTTCCTTTTGGATCTTGGTTGTACCGTATTGCAAAAAGTGAGATTTATCAAGCTTTCAGAGACCAAAATAAGCATCAAACGTCTAGTTTCGAAACTTTAGATTTTGCCACTTTTTTTGATTCATATCACGAAGAAGAGAATGAGGAAAACATCAAAAGACTTCAATTGTGTCTGAAAGAACTCAAAGTTGGCGAGTATGAAATCATTCGTTTGAGATTTTACGAAAAACAGTCTTTCAAGGAAATTGGTGATTTCCTTGAAATTAGTGAGAATAATGCTAAAGTCAAATGTTTTAGAAGCGTTTCCAAGCTTAAGAAGCTCTATTTTAATTCATAAACCATTGTTAAATAGATTCTTTTTTCGTCTATTTTTTTGACTACTCATATATTTTATATAATTTAGCAGCCGAAAAGCGCAGTTCTTTTGTTGGTGTGCTTGATAATTATATAATCTGTAAGGAGAAAATTAATATGCGAAATTCTTATCTTTCATTTGTTGCTTGCCTAGGAGTGATTTTGTTTTTTGTTTCTGATGCCTTTGCTCAAACAAACTATTTCAACTCTTCGCGAAATTGGGCATTGAATAAAAAAGAGGTGTATTTTGGTCTTTCGGCTACTCAATTCTTGGGCGATTTAGGAGGGGGTCCAGGCATTGGTCGTACTAAGTCACCTTTGGATATGGACTTTCCTGCCACTCGCGCTGGATTTAACGGAGGGTTTCGTTACAGATTCTCACCTCGCTTTGCGACTAAAACGAATTTGAATTGGTTTTGGGTAAATGGAAATGACGCAAACACGACTAACGAGATTCGTAATTCAAGAAACCTGAGTTTTCGATCAATGATTATTGAGGTTTCTCAGCAGTTGGAGTTTATAGTTTGGTACTCTGATAATGTGAGATCTTCAAAAAGCGCGATGGGCAGTTACAGAAACAAATCGTCTCAAGTTTATCTTTTTGCAGGTGTGGGAGCATTTTTTTACAATCCTAAAGCCAAATATGATGGGGATTGGGTTGCGTTGAGACCTCTTGGTACTGAAGGTCAAAATATGCCAGATGGTCCGGAACCATATAAGTGGTATAGTTTTTCTGTACCTGTAGGTATCGGTTTCAAAACTGCAATCAATAAATATTGGAGAATTGGTTTTGAGATTTCTTATCACAAAACTTTTACAGATTATATTGACGATGTTTCTGGTTATCACTATGGCGATAGAGCCGCTTTGGCTGCCAATAATCCTTTATCAGCTGCCCTCACAGATAGAAGTGTTGTGAATTCAAATTGGTGGAGAGAAGGTCAACAAAGAGGAAACGCCGACGATAACGATGCTTTCGTGATGTTTAATGTTCACGCTATTTATAACCTGTCATACAAAAAAGGTCCAAAGCGTGGAGGTTCAGGAAGAGGTATTAGAACGAAATTCTAAAAATATTGTTTAACTCATATTGTTGGGTGTAAGGTTTCTTAACTTTACACCCAATTTTTTTGTATATGTATAAATTACTTGTTCGACCATTTTTATTTTGCTTTCAGCCTGAAAAGGCGCATCATGTTTCATTTGCACTATTGCGAACTATGTTTTTTATACCGGGTTTGAAAAACTTAGCTTCTAAATTGTTCTCCATTCGTGATACCAAGTTACAAATTGAAGTTGCTGGTTTGAATTTTCCTAATCCTGTAGGGCTAGCTGCGGGCTTCGATAAAAACGCTGAGCTACTTCATTTACTTCCGGCTTTTGGTTTTGGTTTCATTGAAATTGGAACTGTAACCCCACTACCACAATCTGGTAATGACAAACCTCGTCTATTTCGCTTAAAAGAAGATCAGGCGCTCATCAATAGAATGGGATTTAACAATGATGGTGCAGATGCTGTAGTTGAACGACTCAAAAATCGACCAAAGAACATCATTGTTGGTGGAAACATTGGTAAGAACAAGGTCACGCCTAATGAAAAAGCAGTTGATGATTATGTGATCTGTTTCAATAAACTCTTCAATTATGTCGACTACTTTGTTGTGAATGTTAGTTCGCCTAATACTCCAGACTTAAGGGCGCTACAGGATAAAGGTCCTCTTACAGAGATTCTCGGCGATTTAATGAGTATCAATCATAAGCATCAATATCCTAAGCCTATTTTTCTAAAAATAGCACCTGACTTGAATGAAAGTCAATTATTGGATATTATAGACATCGTTAGTGAAACAAAAATTGCAGGACTTATTGCAACAAACACAACAATAGCGCGAAAAGATTTGAACACATCATCTGCTAAGATTGATGCAATCGGTGCAGGAGGTTTATCAGGCGCTCCGGTTAGAGATATAAGTACATCAGTTATCGAATTTTTGCATAAGAATAGTGGCGGTACATTTCCTATCATTGGAGTAGGAGGGATTTTGAAGCCTGAAGATGCTCTTGATAAATTGGATGCCGGCGCGAAGCTTGTTCAAGTCTATACTGGTTTTATTTATGAGGGGCCAGCAATGGTTAAGCGCATTTTAAAAGCGCTTTTGTCGAGGTAAGCATTACACATTTTACTTAATTTTACATATGCAAAAAGTGAAAATCATTGAATGTCCACGCGATGCAATGCAGGGTTTATCTCGTCTTGTACCCACTGAAGACAAGGTGCATTACATCAATTCATTGCTTCAGGTTGGGTTTGATACTATCGACGTTGGTAGTTTTGTGAGTCCCCGTGCCATACCTCAAATGGCGGATACTGTTGAGGTCTTGAATCGAATTGATTTGTCGACAACGAAGTCAAAGTTGCTTACAATTGTCGCAAATCCAAAAGGGGCACAACGCGCTGCTGAGTTCGAAGAAGTTGCTTTTTTGGGTTATCCATTTTCAATTTCGGAAACTTTCCAACTCAGAAACACCAATGCAACCATTGCTGAATCTTTGAATAGACTTGAGGATATTAACAATACTTGCCTCGCTAAAAATAAAAAATTGGTGGTCTTCATATCTATGGGTTTTGGAAATCCCTATGGTGATGATTGGTCCCCTTCAATGGTTACAGATTGGACAATGAAGTTGAATGAAAAATTGTGCGTTGATGTGTTTTCTGTTTCTGATACAATTGGTGCGGCTACTCCAGTTATCATTAAAAATGTATTTGACGATTTACTTCCTCATGTTTCTGGCTTCGAAATAGGCGCCCATTTGCATGCCGCCCCAAATGAGTGGCAGGATAAAGTTCAGGCTGCTTTAGATGCGGGCTGTTATAGAATCGATGGTGCTATTCATGGTCTTGGCGGTTGTCCATTTGCAACAGATAAATTGACCGGCAACTTGCCAACTGAACAAGTTGTAGCATGGCTCAATAAACAGGGTTATGATCTTGGTCTTGATATGAATGCGCTCGCTAAATCAACTCTTATTGCTCAACAATTATTCTCGTAAAATGAAAGCACTCAATTGGTTTTTTCTTTTATTCACAACAGCCATCTTGGCTTTCTTTTCATCTTGTGATAACGACAACGATGATTGGGGTTATGATAAATATTTTCATAAAGATACAATAGCTATTTTCAACTATTTTGACGACGATCAGTTTGAAAATGACACTATGATGATGCTTTTGGAAGAAATTGGATTTTGTAGAATGGAAAGTGATTTGCTTGATACTATTCGACCTCTGTGCTCGCCGAGAAATTATAAATTCTTCAAATACAATGAATCTATCCCTTTAAGCGACGGTTTTGGCTTAGAGATTAGAGCAACAGTAGATAACTTTGCTCTGCGTAGATTTATTTTGTTTGAACGTGTTGGGGGAAAACTTTCAAAGTCGCGTGGATTTGTGGCTAATTTGGCGGAAATGCACACGACAAAATCAGGCTACAATGATTTGATGCTCCTCTTCCCTGATAAAGAGGCAGGTTCATTTGTGGTTAAGTTTGTTTGGGACCAAGAAGAAGGGGCTTACGAGTATGAATCATTAGAGGCTATTGATGGATATCCTGTAAAGAAAGAACGTAAAGACTCCCTTAGTAATGTTGTATTGCAGCGGCTACAAGAAAACAGAATGTTCTTTTAGCTGATTTAAATTTTCTGGAATATTTTGGTTTCTATGCCCTTTTCTGTTCTGAATTTGAGATAATACATGCCGTCATTGAGATAACTCAAATCGATACTAGATGACGGCGAATCTTGTGTGAACACGGTTTTACCCGAAATATCAATTACTTCGATGGCGTTGATGTTTCCAGTTGATGAGATGTAAACCATTCCATTGCTTGGGTTTGGATAAAGTATAATCTCGGATTGAGCTATGTTTGGCGTGCTCAAGGGGTTGTTAATTTCTACTTGAATGTCATCTATATATAATTTAAATCCACGGTTGGTATGGTTCACAAAAGCCAAATAAATATTTTGACTGACATATCCTGAGTCGCTCAAGTTGATGGATCGATTTGTCCAATAAGGAAATTCATTGTTCAATCGGAATAAGGTATCGGTAAAATCCTCAATTTCTGTGCCGGTAGTTGACACCAACACCATAATCCAGTCTGGGAAGGAGGGGTCGTGTGACATTGAGCGCCACGACAAAATATTGCCATAATCACCCAAATTCAGTTGCGGTGTAATTAGAAACCTGTAGGCTTTAGCTTCTGGTTCGAAATACGATGTTGACCCAGCGATTTTGTTGCTAGGAGTGAAAGGGTCTGTCAATCCAATCCACGCAGGCTGAAATGCAGATACACTTGGATGAACAGCGTGCCCATCACCATCGATGATTATCCAAGAATTTGGTATGCCATTATCAAATTCCTCAAAAAGAATCACTTCTTGTTGGGCACAAGTTTCAATCGCGATAAGAACTAGGACAAAGAATACTATTTTTTTCATACCACAAAAGTACGATAAAGTTGTTCATTTATTGTACGCCTTATTAATTTAGTTTTCGAAGACGCTGTATATTAATGAATTAAATTCTTGACTTTATCGCGTAAGAAAAAAATCTAAAATTATTTTTTCAAAATTATTGTCAGATAAAATATATGTTCTATATTTGCACTCCCAAATTTTGGGGTTAGTTCTTTGGAAATCGGCCCATTCGTCTAGTGGTAAGGACGTCAGGTTTTCATCCTGGTAACAGGAGTTCGATTCTCCTATGGGCTACATTTTATTTCTTGGCCCGTTCGTCTATCGGTTAGGACTTCAGATTTTCATTCTGGCAAGAGGGGTTCGATTCCCCTACGGGCTACAACGAGCATATTGCTCCTTTAATTTATTTATATATTGAGTTTATGGCAAATCATAAGTCTGCATTAAAGAGAATTCGTTCTAACGACGCAAAACGTTTAAGAAACCGCTTTGTGCACAAGTCAACTCGTACAGCTATCAGAAAGTTGAGAGAAACTACAGATAAGACTGTGGCTACCTCTGCGCTTCCTAAAGTGATTGGTATGATTGATAAATTGGCTAAAAGAAATATCATTCACAAAAATAAAGCATCGAACTTGAAATCAGGTTTGTCTGTTTTGGTGAATAACTTATAGTATTCAACGCATTCAAAAAGCATAGGAGGTCGATTGGCCTCCTTTTTTGTTTAATCTTGTATCATGACTTGGCAGGAATTTATACAAACTGAATCAAAACAGGATTACTTTTTGAAATTGCAGGCGTTTTTAGAAGATGATCGCCAAAAATTTGTAATTCACCCGAAAGAAAATCAGGTGTTTAAAGCATTTGAATTAACCCCCATAGATGAGTTGAAGGTCGTCATTTTAGGTCAAGATCCATATCCAACGCCTGGTCATGCGCATGGTCTGGCTTTTTCGGTTGAATCTGATGTACGACCTTTACCTAAATCTCTGCAAAACATTTTCAAGGAAGTCTCAGCAAATTTTGATTCACCTATTCCTCAAAACGGCAACTTAGAACATTGGTCCAGGCAAGGCGTTTTGCTTATGAATTCTGTATTAACTGTTCGCAGCAGGGAACCTAAAAGTCATGCGAATAAGGGTTGGGAACAATTCACAGATGCTGTAATTCGGCTGCTCAATGAACAAGGGCAAAAAATTGTTTTTATTCTATGGGGAAATGACGCCAAGAAGAAGCAAATTTTGCTGAATAACCCGAATCATTTGGTCCTTTCAGGGTTGCATCCCTCACCTTTAAGCGTGCATCGCGGATTTTTTGGATGTGAACATTTTAAAATTGCTAATAATTGGCTCGAAAAAAATGGGATTAAGCCGATTGAATGGTAGTTGAAAATTTACATTTGCTTACCTTTGCGCCCTATGAATTTGAAGAACGATTTAATTTTAAGGGCTGCTCGCGGTGAACACATCGAGCGCTACCCAGTTTGGCTGATGCGTCAAGCAGGAAGAATATTGCCAGAGTATCGCGCAGTGCGTAATTCTTTGTCTGGTTTTAAAGAATTGGTGGAGACTCCAGAGTTGGCGGCAGAAGTTACCATACAGCCGGTTGATATTCTTGGTGTGGATGCAGCTATAATTTTTTCTGATATTTTAGTCGTGCCTGAGGCTATGGGCCTTGAATATCAAATGCTTGAGAAAAGAGGTCCTTGGTTTGAAGAGACTATTCGCACGCAGTCAGAAATGAGTAAAATCACCACCGATTTTGATATTGAAGACCGTTTGGGTTATGTGCTTGACGCCATAAAAATCACGAACAAAGAGTTGGCTGGTCGCGTGCCTTTAATTGGATTTGCAGGTGCGCCTTGGACAATATTTTGTTACATGACTGAAGGTCAGGGATCTAAAACGTTCTCTGTTGCACGTAAGATATTGTACACCAACCCTTCTTTAGCCCATCAATTGATGTCGGACATTACTGATGTTACGATAAGATATTTGAAGGCACAAGTTCAAGCGGGTGCGCACATGCTACAATTGTTTGATTCATGGGCTGGTATTCTTGGTCCTGATCAATATGCCGAGTTTGCCATGCCCTATATCAAGAGAATTGCAGACGCTATTGATGAGGTTCCGCTTACACTTTTTTCAAAAGGAGCTCATCATTCTTATGGACCTTTAGCTGCATTGAATTGCAATACGATTGGTGTTGATTGGCAGATAGATATGACTTTGGCAAGAAAATTGGTTGGCAACAATCGGACACTACAAGGTAACTTGGATCCATGTGCGCTCTATGCTTCAGATGAACAATTGGTAAATTCTACAAAAGTTTTGCTAAAAAGCTTTGAGAATAGAAGACATATTGTAAATTTGGGACATGGTGTGTACCCCGATGTTGATCCTGAGAAGGTAAAAGTGTTCGTGGAAACAGTTAAAAACTTTAAACTATAAAAACATGAAGAAGTATTTTTTATTTGCCAGTGTGTTGTCTATTTCCTTTGCCTTTGGTCAAAGTGGTGAGAACATGGTCGAAAACGGAAGTTTCGAAAGCATAACTGGAAAAGGTCCTAAAAAACTAGGCGGTATTGAGAGCGCTACAGGATGGGTTTCAGCAACTGGAGCAAAAGCAGACTTGTTTTTGGATGACAAAAAGGTTCCGGACATCAGCCCTCAGAAAAACATTTATGGTAGTGAACAAGCGCAAGATGGTCAAAATTTTGCGGGCGTTATGGTTTATGCTCAAGGAAATAAGTTGCCTAGAACATATATTACTTCAAAGCTGAATACCCCAATGAAAAAAGGTCAGGCGTATTGTGTTAAATTTTATGTTTCTTTAGGAGATAACTCCAAATTTGCCACCAATAATATTGCTGCGCATTTTTCTAAAAAGGATGTCAGTATTGCAGATAAGAAATCGATTATAGACAAGCCTCATGTAAGAGATGTGAATAACAAGGTGTTCAGCGGCATGTATAGTTGGGAACGTGTTTGTGGTACTTACATTGCTGAAGGAGGCGAGAAATTTATTACGATTGGTAATTTCAACATGACCGAGGATACCAAGGTGGATAAAGTAAAGAAAGACCCTTCGAATAAAAATCCACAAATTGGGGGATCTTATTATTTTATAGATAATATCTCTGTTCAACTTTTAGATGAAGGTGAGCGTTGTGATTGTGGTTCAGATGACTATGTTGAAGTGGGTTCCTCTTTGATTTATTCAAAAAGTGATATCATTAAAGAAAGTATGACCTTGGAACAAAAATTGGCAGCTTCCACTGTATATTTTGGTTTTGGTCGAGATATGATTACAGGTGCAGCCAAAAGAGATCTTGATCGAGTTGCTCAATGGATGAAAGACAATCCGAACGTGAGAATTCGTGTTATAGCTCACATTGATGAGGAAGAAGCTAAGCTAGCGGCAGATAATCCTGTTTATAAGGGCGTTGCAATGCGCAGGGCCAATAGCGTAATTCAATATCTCATTGAGCAAGGTATTGACGAATCTAGGTTTATAGCAACTGATAAAGGCGATCGATCACCAGCTGAATCAGATAGTGATGACGCTGAATTGAATCAAGCTAAAAATAGACGGGTTGAATTCCAAATTATCACCCGATAGAAATACTCTTTGATTGTATAGAAAAGTCCCATCATAAATGACGGGACTTTTTTATGCTTGTTTCGCGCATCTACACTGAGAAATATTTGAAATAATCTGAAACGAATTTACTTCTTAGAGAACAAATAATCTTCTAATACTTGATGTTCTTCCATGATTCGATTCAGCCGTTCGAGTTTCAATTCTAGAATACGTAATGACATCAAATCTTTTAAAGGCGTAAGTTTATTTTGTACTTCTTGAATCATTTCACCTAATAGCAACTCAAAATCTTCGTGTTTTTGAATGAACGACATTGTGGTCTCGTCAATAGCGTTAGAATTTTTTGAAATTGTAGGAAAAACCAACTTTTCTTCAAAATAAAAATGGTCTTCGAGTTGCTCTTTATAATTGACAAATATTTGGTAAATATGATCGAGTTCATGCTCTAGGTTGGTATTGTTGTTCATCACAGCCCAAAAGTGCATATCTATTTCGGGCAGTAATTTATCGCTCACTAAGGTGTGTTGATCGATAAGCTGATTCACGATTTCAATATGGCTTTCTGGCTTTGAATTAAGAGACCAGTCTTGATTTTCGTGTGATAGTTGATTGAAATACATAGTTCCAGATTTTTGTCAAAGTACGTTTTAAATTCTCTTGCATGCAATACCGCGTTTTGGGTATTTTGAATAGACGATTTACTACCTTTGCTGCATGAATATCATTCTCAAACAAAAGCCTATTGTTCTTGCCATTTTGAGTGGACTATTGATGGCACTTTCTTTTCCAGAAATTGGGAACTTGAATTTGATTATGGGCCTTGCTTGGGTTCCGCTCTTGCTGATGGAAAGCAAATTGCACGATGCTAAAAGAGCTGGCGCGAAAATTTTTGGTTTGTCTTATTTGGCATTTGTGATATACAATGTGCTCACAAGTTATTGGATTTATTTTTCAGATCCAATTGCGTCATTAATGGCTTTTTTGGCCAATTCTCTTTTGATGGCTATAGCATTTTGGCTGTTTTATTTCACCAAGAAATATGTTGGCGCCAAGCAGGGCTATATTGGTTTTGTATTCTTCTGGTTGGCTTTTGAATACCAGCATTACAATTGGGAATTGTCGCATCCGTGGTTGACCTTAGGTAATGTTTTTGCCAATGCGCCTGAGTTGGTACAATGGTACGAATGGACTGGTGCTCTTGGCGGCACCTTGTGGCTTTTGGTTATCAATTTACTTGTTTTTGGTCTAATTCAATTGAAAACATCTGGCGAAGTGATCAATTTGCGTCAAGTTCGAACATTTTGGATTGTTCTAGCAGTATGGTTGATACTCCCGATGTCCTATTCTTTAACTCGATATGCCACTTATCAAGAGAAACAAAATCCTATTGAAGTTGTGGTTTCGCAGCCAAATTTGGATTCATATATTGAGAAATTTGGTCCAGAAATGTTGGGTCCCTTGCAGCAATTGGATTCCGTTTTTATTCCTGTTCAGCCTTTGATTACATCAAAAACGCGAATTGTATTGGCACCTGAAACTGCCATTCCTTTTGAATTCAACGAGAACAGTTTTGGACTGGGGCATCGCGATTATGACTACATCATGCAAAATATGACGGCATGGCAAAACATAGATCTTTTGATAGGTGCATCTACGTTCAAGTATTTCAACACCAAACGCTCGGTTGCGTCGCGTGTAGCCTCTGATGGTAGTTATTATGAGTCATTCAACACGAGCATTTTAATGTCGTCGGAAGAAACGCCTCAGTTTGTGCATAAATCCAAATTGGTATTGGGAGTAGAACGCATTCCATTTTTAGCGCAATTGCCCATTTTAGAAAAATTCTCCATGCAAATGGGGGGCGCATATGGCACATTGGGTGTTGAGGAAAATGCAATTGTTTTGGAAGCTCAAGGTTTTCGTTTTGCGCCTTTGGTTTGTTACGAATCTATATACGGCGATTGGGTGGCTGAATTTGTGCGCAATGGCGCTCAGGTTTTGTTTGTCATCACGAATGACGGTTGGTGGCGCGACACGCCGGGCTATCGTCAACATTTTGCTTTTGCTCGACTAAGGGCAGTTGAAACCCGTCGTTCAATTGCAAGAAGTGCCAATACGGGTTCTTCTGGGTTCATCAACCAACGTGGCGATGTGCTTCAAAAATCGGCTTATGATGTGCAATTGGCTATGCGGGAAACGATAAATCTCAACTATGAAATTACACCTTATGTGCTTCACGGCGATATGATTGGTCGCATTTCATATTTGGCGGCCATTCTAATCATGATTTTGGCAGGGGTCCGATTTTTGAAGAGATTTGGCAAGCATACGCCTTACGGAGGGCGCTCTTGAGATTATTTCTCTATCTTCGTTTCTTAAATTTTCAAAAATGTGAAAAAAGACTGTTTGATAATTGGTATTTGTGGTGGCAGTGGTTCGGGAAAAACGACTATCGTTGAAGAGTTGATGCATTTGATGAGAGACCACAAGCCTGCGCTGTTGTGTTTGGATAATTATTACCGTGATATTGAAGAGCAAGAGAAAGACGAACATGGGCAGATCAACTTTGATTTACCAAGTGCAATAGACGCTGATCGTTTTTGTCGTGACCTGCGTCGCTTGAAGAATGGCGAGTCTTTGCATATCAAAAAATATCAATTCAATATCCGCGATAAGGAAGAATACATCGATATTCCTGCTTCCAAAATTATTTTAACTGAGGGTATTTTTTTGTTCAACATCCACGAAGCGATGGAAATGATTGATGTGAAAATCTTTGTTGAACTAGATTTGGACGTTCAATTGGAGCGCCGTATTCAACGTGACGTTAGAGAACGCGGTTATGATGAAGCATCCATCAGACATCAATGGGAGTATCATGTGTTGCCAGCGTATAAAAAATACATCGAAATTCATAAGCATGAGGCAGACGTTGTATTGCACAACGATGGAGATAAAAGTCACCTCATTGAACGTGTTGATAAATACATTCTCTCTCATCCTGTTGTGAGCAAGTTTTGTTATAGTTTGAGTGAATAGCTATGAAGAGATTGTGGAACACATATGCGCAGTATCGTTACATAATTTTGGGTGTTCTGCTGGCGCTTTTGAGTTTTGTTTTTTATCGAACTACTTTTTTCACTAGTGTAGACAAGGATGTACGTGGTTTAGAAAAGCTTTTTCAGGAAAAGGTTATGCGACTTTCTCAAACTATCGAGGAGTTTAGTAATTCAGTGAATTATGGCGATAAATTGAGTGTTATTTGGGACAATACTCGAAAATTCCGCAATACAGGATTTGAATATTTTGTTTTCCATGGAGATTCGCTTTTGTATTGGACATCTAATCATATTGCGGGTGACTCAAAAACTTTAACATCCAATGAGTCTGGTGTGGTTTTGCTTGAAAATGGATGGTATTTTCGATCCGCCAAGTTCTCTGAAGGTTATACGATGGTAGGCGTTTTTCTAATCAAGTGGGAATATCCTTATGAGAACGAGAGTTTGAGCAATGATTTTAATCCAGATTTCAAATTTCCATATAGGGGAAGTATTGAACTTGAGTCGTCTGAACACAATGTCAATTTTGTTGATGGCTCATTGGCATTTTCTATTCAGGATGTATATAGAGCGCCTTTTAATGCTATTATAGAATTGTTGGTGTTTGGCATTTTTATTTTTGGAGGATTTTTTATTATTTACGGTATCTGGAGGGTTTTCAGAAACCATATACAAGACCACAGTAAAAAGTATTGGTTGCTGTTGTTTTTTACCAGCATTCTGTTTTGTTCTCGTTGGTTATTGTCCTTGTTAAGTTGGCAGTATTTTTTTCCGGATTTTGTATTGTTTAACCCCAAGATTTTTGCTTCTTCACTGTGGCTTCCAACTTTGGGTGATTTGTTTGTGAGCGTGCTATATTTTGTAATTATCACTGAAATTTTTGTTTTTGCTCTCAGAAAATTGAAAGTGGAAAATAATGAGTTTTTGAGTAAAGTTATTGGAGTTTTGTTCTTCGGTTTGTTTCTTGTCTTAAGTTATGGTACGACGTCTATTATTTCTCAGATTATTCGTGATTCTGATGTGCCAATGACTTATTATAATGTGATGTCTCTCACACCATTTTCATTTATGTTTTTGGTCATATTTTTCATGATTCTCTGGTGTTATTTCAACTTATCGACAGCGCTTTTGAGGTTTATAAGTCATTCAGCATTGCCCAAGAACTTATTGGGAGCGGTTTGGTTTTTAGGTTGCTCACTCTACGTGGTGTACAGTATTTCTGGCGATGTTAGATTTTTGATAGTTGCAGCCATGCCAGTTATATTCAGTTTGGCATTATTTCTTATTGAACCTTGGAAAACATGGCGTTTCAGTTTTTCGCAAGTGATCATCCTTCTGGGATTGTTTTCGCTTTATTTGTCACTACAATTGAATTTAACTTTAAACCGAAAAGAACTCGAAATTAGAGAAGTATATGCAAAAAAGCTGATTTCGGAAAAGGAATTGGATACAGAAATAGAGTATGCCAATTTGGGCCCAGCCTTGGTAAAGTCGAAATTGATACAAGATTTTTTTCAGGAACAAGATGTCACTCAAGTTCAAGAGATAAAACGAACGCTTGAAAGAAATTATTTTCAAGGCTATTGGAGTAGATATGAGCTTGATTTCTTCTTTGCCGATAAGGATAAAAAAGCGATTTCTTCTTTTATTCAAATCAATGACGATCCCGCCAAGAATTATGATAAAATCATTGAGAATAGTGGTGTTGAATCTGAATTGGCAGATCATATATACTATGTTTTGGACTTTGCTGACAATCTGAGTTACTTAATTCGGGAACCCATTCTAAGTCAAGACAATGATTCTTTGGGTTGGATTTATCTTGCCTTGCGTTCTAAAGTTATTCCTCAAGAAATTGGTTTTCCGCGCTTATTGCTCAATGACAATTCTAAGGTTTTTTTCAAACTCGAGGATTACAATATGGCCAAGTATGTTCACGGCAAATTGGTTTCTCGCTTTGGATCATACAATTATCCTTTGGCCATTGGCTCATTCTTGGTTGATTTTCAAAACAAATCGGGGATTTTGACTGATGAGGATTTTGTGCATCAGGTAATTCATGGTGACGAAAGTAATAAAACCATAATTCTGTCGCGTCAAAAAGTTGGTATTGAGGAATATTTGACAACATTTTCATTTTTGTTTGCCACTTTTGGTTTATTCTTGATTATTAATTTGATTGGTTCGGGAAAACTTTTTTCCAATTGGGGAAGAATCAAGTTGGCTTTCCGTATTCAATTGATATTTATTCTTTTGGTGTTCTTCTCACTGTTGTTTTCTGGAATTGGAACGGGCACTTATGTGCAACGTCAATATCGTGAGTATCAGGAAGGTCTGTTGAGAGAAAAGGTAAGTTCTGTGCAGAAAGAACTTCAAAGTAAACTGGCCTTTGAAAACAGTCTAGATCAGGCTATAATGGGTAATTATTTGGAGTTCTTACTCAATAAATTCTCCGTGATTTTTGTTTCAGACATCAACATGTATGATACCCGAGGTCAATTAATTGCTTCTTCTCGACCTGAAATTTTTAACTTGGGACTATTGAGTCCGCAGATGAATCCACGAGCTTTTAGGCAAATGTATAACCGTATGTTGAGTTTGTATGTGAACAACGAACGTATTGGCAATCAGAATTATTTGTCAGCGTACGTCCCACTCATCAATGGTCAAGGTCAGTTGATTGCTTACTTGAATTTGCCTTATTTTGCGAAACAGAATGCTTTTGAAAGTGAAATTGCAGGTTTTTTGTCTGCCATTATCAATATTTTCGTACTGCTGTTTGCTGTCAGCATCGTAATCGCGGTTTTTGTCACGAGTAGAATTGTTGACCCACTTAAGCAAATTCAAATGAGTCTATCGGGTTTGAAATTGGGTAAAGAGCAAAAGCCGATCGAATATAAGGGTGATGACGAAATTGGTGTTTTGGTTCAGGAATACAACACCAAGCTACTTGAATTGCAGGAAAGTAGTGAAAAGTTGGCTAAGTCTGAACGTGAAATGGCATGGAGAGAAATGGCTAAGCAAGTGGCGCACGAGATTAAAAACCCACTCACCCCAATGAAATTACGAATCCAACATTTCCAGCGTTCTTTTGATCCGAACGCTGATGATGCAGATGAAAGGATCTCACAGTTTTCGGATTCATTGATTGAACAAATTGAGGCGCTTACAAATATTGCCAACGCTTTTTCTAATTTCGCAAAAATGCCTAAATCACAATTTGAACGTGTTGATTTGGTCCGTATTATAAGGTCTGTGGTCGATACTTTCTCTGCGGAAGAAAACATCAGGATTGTAACAGAATTGGCAAACGAGCAAACTTTTGTCAATGCCGATAAAGAATTGATGTTGCGTGTGTTTAATAACTTAATTAAAAATGCAATTCAAGCGATTCCTAAAGAACGAGCGGGTTTGATTCGAATCATTTTGCCTCATGATAACAAATTTGTTTCAATTCAGGTTCAAGATAATGGCTCTGGGATTTCATCGGATATGAAAGACAAAATTTTTGTCCCTAATTTTACTACCAAATCAACCGGCACTGGATTGGGATTGGCCATGGTAAAACAAATCATCGAGTCTCACGAAGGTCAAATTACTTTCGAAAGTGAACCTGGAAATACTGTTTTTACGATTCATTTACCAAAAATCATCAAACAACTATGACGCGTATTTTTTACATTTTTCTTGGCATTTTATTGCTGAGTGTTTCTTTATCAGCCTGTAATCGCAAAAATGATGGGGCCGAACTGGTGCAAAAATTCATGTATCCTTATTCTGATGTGCCTTATGTTTATGTCTTTCAAGACAGTTTAGATCCTTTTTTCGAGATGTTTGAACGGATTGTTACTTACTACGATCCCCTAGGAAATCATTTGCTGATTGAACGCTACAACTCTAATTTTATGTTGTTGGAATCTTATGATTTGCTTTACGACAAGGATTTTCAGGTCTTCAATCATGTTCTGTATTTCGGGCAATCTCAAATTATTGCTCAAGTAGGCGATTCCATTTTTGTGCCTTGGCAAGGAAGTGGTGTTTTTA
This sequence comes from Flavobacteriales bacterium UBA6165, assembly GCA_002422285.1. GTDB lineage: Bacteria > Bacteroidota > Bacteroidia > Flavobacteriales_D > Crocinitomicaceae > UBA6165. The sequence goes on from DIUF01000105.1 coordinate 23,329, forward strand.
GTTCAAGTTTTAAAGGCACCACTGAGGGAATTATGTTTCAAATGAAAAACAACAAGTCGCTGATACAGGAGCGTGGCAGTTTCAATTGGAATGGCGGGAAATTACTTACTTTACAAGTTCTTGATAGTATTTCTACTGTTGCGATAGATGTGCGTAACAATCGAGAACAACCCGCATCAACTGTTGCTGTTCATGAATTTGCAGAAGGCTTGGGTCGCGTAAGAATAAGAACCCTAGATGGCTCATCAAACTTAGTTTTGAAGGCCGTTCTTTCTGAAAGTGATTGGAAAAAATTGATAACTAAATAAACAAGTATGAAGTCAATACTATTTACCCTTACTTTTTCGATTTCGATGGGCAGTATTTTAGCCCAAAAGAAAACTTTGTCTGAGCAAGATTACGACATTTGGAATACACTTAAAAACTATTTAATCACGGATAATGGCCAGTGGATGAGTTATGAAGTTACGCCTTATCGCGGTGATGGATATGCTGTTCTGACGAAAACGGATTCAACACAAGTCAAGCGATTCGATAGAATGTATGGGACATTTTTTGCGATTGACAACAAATTTTTTACTGGACTTGTGAAACCTCAATTCGACACTATTCGAAAGTTGGAATTGGATAAAGTAAAAAAAGACAAATGGCCAAAAGACACTTTGGTGGTGCATCTTCTAGGTGCCGATTCAACGATTCGAATTCCTAAAATAATCGACCATAAGTTTGCTAAAAATGGCGTTTGGATTGCTTACCGAAATTTGGATAAAGCTGCGATAGAGAATAAAACGTTTGCGCCAAAAAAGAAAAAATGCAAATTGTTGAATAAGAAAAAGCCACCATTAGTTGAGAAAAAAATTGAGTCAGATGGGAAAGTGCTTTTCTTGTGGAATCCAATTTCAGGAAAGAAGCATTCGTTCAATTATGTTTCGAGTTACGATTTTTCAGATAGCGCCAAGTTTTTAGCGCTTGTTACCCACGAAAAACGTTCGAAAAAAGATTATTATCAGCTGCAAGTGCATCGCACCTTCAATGCACAAAGTGTTTTTCAATCGGATACTTTTACAGCGGTTGGTAAATGGACTTGGCACAAAGATGAGCGCAATTTTGCGTTTTTGGCTTCGAAGGATACCAATTCCAATAACAAGCATTTTTCATTGTACCATTTGAATTTGACTGGTGAACCTGTGTTAACAGTTTTGGATAGTTTAAAAATCAACCATCCAGAACAATGGATTCCAAGCAATTTTGGTCAGTTGACCTTTGCAGAAGATGCACCACGTTTGTTTTTCTCCATGGCACCGAAACCCATTTACGACGCTAAAGATACCCTCACCAAAGACGAAAAAGTGAGTTTGGATATCTGGCATTGGGAAGATAAAAAATTGCAGCCACGCCAATTGCTCACGGCCAAACGTGATAAGAACAAATCATTTTTGTCGGTTTATGATATGGAGCAAGCATCGGTTCGTACCCTTGAGAACGATACACTAAGTCTTCGTTTTAGTCCAAAACAAACGGAATTATTTCTGGCTTATTCCGATGAAAACTATGCCGTTGAGCAAGATTATGCCTATCCTTGGCGGAGAGACGAATATGTTGTTTTAAGTAATGGAGCCCAACCTGAATTGGTAAGCCGTGGGACGCAGAATTTTTCTAGTCTTTCTCCAAATGGCAAGCATATTGTGACATATGATAGAGAAAAAAATCAGTTTATGCTTATCAATGTGGGCAGTGGTTCGGCATGTTTAACATGTAAAATCAAAACGGATTGGTTGGAAGATGTGAACGGTCAACCGTATGAGCCTCAACCTGAAGTGAAAATGTATTGGGAAAATGATCGCGAACATCTTTGGTTCGTTTCCAAAAATGAAGTGTATCGCATCAGCATGAAAACTTTGGAAGCTGTGAATATTACGCAGGGCATAGGTAAAGAGTTGAAACAAGATTTTTACATCATTTCATGGGATGCTGATTCGCTTTATTTTGATCCAAATCGGGCTTGGCTGCAAGGGTTTAGCATGGTGACAAAAGAGTCGAATATTTATGCATTGGACAATAATATGCCTTATTTGAAAAAGAAATTTTTCGCTGATATTCGTGGTTTGGAGAAAGTGAAAAATGCTAATTTGGTTGTGTATCGCGTGTCAACAGTAGCAGATTTCCCTGATTTGACTTTTGATAATTTGGATTTATCCTCACCTCGATTGATGACACGTATCAATCCACAGCAAGAGGAATACAACTGGGCCAAGGTTGAATTGGTGACTTGGAAAACCAAAGATGGCGTTGAATTGGAAGGTTTACTTTACACACCTGAAGATTTGGATTCAACAAAATCTTACCCAATGATTGTGTACTACTACGAATTGAACAGCGAAAATATTCATCGTCATTGGACACCGCGACCCACGGCGAGTATTGTCTTCCCGACCGAATATGCCTCAGGCGGTTATGTGATTTTTATTCCAGATGTGCGTTACAAACCAGGTTATCCTGCTCAAGGTGCCTATGATTGTATCATGTCGGGCACGGATTATGTTTTGGCGAAATACAAATTTATCGATGGCAACAGAATGGGCTTGCAAGGACAAAGTTGGGGCGGTTATCAATCAGCGCAGTTGATTACGATGACCAATCGCTACAAGGCGGCTATGGCTGGTGCTCCTGTTTCCAATATGTTCTCCGCTTATGGTGGCATCAGATGGGGTAGCGGTATGAGTCGCCAGTTTCAATATGAGCGCACACAAAGTCGCATTGGCTATACCATTTGGGAACGCCCAGATTTGTATCAGTTGAACTCCCCGATTTTCCATTTGCCGAAAGTACAAACCCCACTTTTGATCATGCACAACGACAACGATGGTGCCGTTCCGTGGTATCAGGGTATCGAATTGTATATGGGTCTTCGTCGTTTGCAAAAGCCAGTTTGGTTGTTGAATTACAATGGCGACGAACACAATTTGATGGTGGAAGCCCATCGTCGTGATTTGAGTATTCGTATGCGCCAGTTCTTCGATTATTATTTGATGGGTGCAGAAATGCCAGATTGGATGATGAGCGGTGTCAAGGCAATAGACAAGTAGTTCGTTATGACAAAAGAGCTTCAAAAAGACATATTGCAATGGGATGTGAATTCTTGGTCGCGGATTTTTGAAGTCTGGGAGCCCGAAATCAAACTGCATACTGAAATGCTGGGACTAGAAATTGGCGGTCGTCAAGGTGGACTCACGCTTTGGTTGACTTTGAAAGGCATTAAAACCATTTGCAGTGATTTGGAAAACACAGAAGAGACTGCTGCTCCTTTGCATGAAAAATATCAGGTTCGCAATCTGGTTGAATACCAAAACATTGATGCTACAAATATTCCTTTTGAGAATAACTTTGATGTCATTGTTTTTAAATCAATCATCGGTGGCGTTGGTTCAAACGATAATTTGGAAGCCCAAAAAGCTGCATTTCAACAAATTCATAAGGCATTGAAACCGGGAGGGAAATTGTTGTTCGCAGAGAACATGGTGGCTTCACCTTTGCATCTGTTTTTCAGAAAGCGCTTCGTGAATTGGGGTGCAAGATGGCGCTATGTGACGCTTCAAGAAATGGACGATTTTCTTCGAGATTTTTCTCAGGTAGAACTCAAAACAACTGGATTTCTCGCAACTTTTGGTAGAAGTGAATCCCAAAGGAAATTTCTCTCTTTTTTTGATCGTATTCTGTTTAACTACATCACACCAAAGAGTTGGAGGTATATTGGGTATGGGGTTGCGGTGAAGTAGTCTTTGGATGCTTTTTTCCTTGTTTTTTTGTTCAATTTAATCACCCTTCTCTAATTCTATTTACTCAAAAATTAATGTTTTCTGCATTATTTTTATGCAAATAACTATGTTTTCTGCATTTCATTTGTGCGAAAAAGTATGTTTTTTGTATTTATGTTTTTCAAAAACAATATCTTTTTGTAATTTTGTGATGCAAAAAGCGGGGTTTTATGTTTGAACGAAAAATCTATGCTCAACTCAAGGAGCATCTTTCTAAGAAACAAGTTACTGTAATTACTGGCCTCAGAAGAGTTGGTAAATCTACCATGCTCAAAGCATTATTCAAAAGCTACGCGGGCGACAATAAGCTCTATTTAGATTTGGAGCGTATTGAGAACCAAAATTTGTTTCATGTAGATTCTTATGCTAAAATTGAGCGCTCCTTGGAGTTGATGGGTTTTGATTTTTCCAAGCCCGGACTGATAGCATTAGATGAAATTCAGTTGGTCAAAAATTGTAGTAGCATCCTCAAAGCATGGTATGACGACTACGGTACTAAATTCGTTGTTACCGGTTCGAGTTCTTTTTATATCAAGAATCATTTTTCGGAGAGTTTGGCAGGCCGCAAGCGAATTTTTGAAATGCACCCGCTTGATTTTGAGGAGTTCTTGACCTTTAAAGAATTGGATACCAAACGGATTCAAGGCGAACGTATGCAGCCTTTTTTGCCACGATATTTCGAAAATTATCAATCCTATTATGAGGAATACATCCGATTTGGAGGCTTGCCAGAAGTTGTTTTAGCCGAAAAATCCGAGGATAAAATTTCTTATTTGAAAGATGTGATTAATTCTCATATCGAGCTTGATGTCAAATTGCTTGGCGATGTTTCGGCTTCTGATGATTTGTATAAATTGATTCATCTTTTGGCGAATAGGGTGGGCAGTAAATTAGATTACACCAAAATCGGAAGCTTACTGGGCGTGAATCGAAATAAAGTGAAAGATTACATTCAATTGTTGGAACACACCTACCTCATTCGCACGGTAGATGTTTATGCTTCTGGTGCTGACAAAATCGTCTCAAAACAGCCTAAACTGTATTTTACTGACAATGGTTTGCTGCAATTGTGTGGACAATTATCTTCAGGTTCAATTTTCGAAAATGCCGTTTGCAGTCAATTGGCGCTTTTAGGTCAATTGACTTATTTCGAGAAGAATTCAGGAACAGAAATCGATTTTGTCTTGGATAAAACAACGGCTGTAGAAGTAAAAGAAACCCCTGGAGATTTCGATTTGCGGGCCTTAGAGCGTCGTTCCAAAATGATTCAAGCAGAGCAATATTGGCTAATTGGGAGAAAACTAGCACCCAGCGGCTTTGATGAATTTATCTGGGGAGGGAGTTTGTTTTAGGAGCATAGAATTATCTCATCCCCATCTTCACCCCAAAAAACACCGTTCTCGGTCTATTTGGTCCATAAACATAGCCTGCATCGCGGAACATGCCTGTATCAAAATCACGTTGGTAGCTGTTGAAGATGTTTTGCACGCCACAAAAAAGTTGCAAGCGATATTCATCTTTCAACTTGATGTTGTAACTCATTTTGATGTTGTTTTCAAAGAATATTGGTGTCGATTTGATGACCGTTTGCTCCGTTTCTGGGTCGATGACATGCGGCACATCCATGCTTCCAGTGAATACCGCTGAATAGGAAAAAGACCAAGTTTTGTTGGGATTAAACATTAAGGTCATGTAGCCATAAACATTGGGCGTGCGTAGCAGTCTGTTTGTAATCGCTGATGGTGTGGGTTCATTTTCATCTTCCGGCTCCCAAAGTATTTCGGGGTTTTGGTATAGTGCATTTTGAATCATTCCACCAGATTGTAAAATCCATTTCGAAGCCAAAGCCACGTTAGCTTCAAGATTTATTCCCATTACTTCCGCGCCTGAACCATTTCTTTTGGTAATCACAGAGACTCCATTGGGTAATTCTGTTTGTCCCGATACAATAAACGGATTGTTGAGTTGTGTGTAAAATCCTTCTAGCACAAAAGTCATCTGTCTGGTGCCAATCATTTTCTCGTAGTTCAAGGAGAGCGTTCCGCTGTTTGACCGTTCTGTTTTCAAGTTGGGATCAAGTTGGATAAATCTCGCGGCACCGCCAACGGTTTCAATGTGCAAATCTTCATCAAAGGCTTGTGGACCGCGATAACCTTGTGCAAAAGATGCTCGGATTTTCCAATGTTCTTTGAGTTTATACATAGCAGATAGACGAGGAACAAAAACTTGCAACTCGCGTTTGTTTTCAAAACGATTGTCGCTGAGGTCATAAACGCCGTTGATGTTGACGTAATCAAATCGTCCGCCGAGTAATATGGTCCATTTTGTGGTTGGTTTGATTTCAAATTGTGCATAGGTGCCTGAAGTTCCAACGCGCTGATTGATGCTTCTGTTATAGCCGGGCATTTGGTCAAACACATCGTTAAAGACGAATTCAGATCCAGCAGTCAAGAGGATTTTTTTGCTGAATTCGTAGTTGTATTGCACGCCCGAAACCAATGAAAAATCGCGTGAAGTTCCATAGGCGTTTATGGCCAAAATATCGGACTCGGTTAAACTGTCTCCTGAATTCAAAATACGTCCACCTGCTCCATAATAGCTGTCGCGATTTACGAATTGGGCTGAGGTGTAAACAGAAAATTTGTGCTTAAAGTCTTTGCTGTAATGTTCAAAAGACGCGTTGGTGCTGAGGATATTGTGCGTCAATTGTTCCGTTAAATCGGTTTGGTGTGGTGCTAAATGAAAATTGTTTCCTCCGCGTCTGAATTCTGTGATGTAGTATAAGCCGAGTTTGAATTTACTGCGTTGTGATGAATTCCAAAAGGCATCAAAACCAAATGTTTGGTTGTTGAGTTGGGTCATTTCTGAAAAACTGTCGCCATTGGCATCCCAGTGCTCTCTATCGCGACGCAAACCAAAAAATGTGATGCCTTTGTTCATGTCCTCGCTCACCAAAGCAGCGTTAAAAGTGAAGGTTCTATCCGAAGCCTGCATGTTGATGAACGACTGATTCATACCAATTTCAAAACTGTTCTGAAAGGGGTCTTTGGTGATGATGTTTACCGTTCCTGCGATGGCATTTCCACCGTATAGTACAGAACCGCCACCGCGCACAACTTCAATGCGATCGACCATGTTGGCGGGTAACATTTCCAAACCATAAACCCCAGCCAGTGCCGAAAAGACGGGACGACTGTTGATGAGTATTTGAGAATACGCACCATCTAAACCGTTCATTCTGAGTTGCGTGAATCCACAATTCTGGCAATTGTTTTCAAGTCGCAGACCTGGTGAAAAACTTAATCCTTCAGCGATGCTCAAGGACTGCGTGGCTTCCAAAGTTCTGTTTGAAACGGTATGCACAATAACGGGAGCATCATAGCGCGCAACTTCATTTCGAGTAGCAGAAACTACCACATCATTCAAGCGCAAGGCATCTTCTTGAAGTTCAAAATTGAGCGAAATTGTTTCCTTGTTTTGTGTGTCAATCGTTTGGTAGAGGGTCATATATCCCACAAAACTTACACGAATTTCATGGTTGCCTTGTGGAATATCATTGATTTGAAATGACCCGTTGGCATCCGTTCGAACCCCTCTTTGAAGCGTGGTGAAGTAAATATTCGCGCCAACAATTTTTTCGCCATTCGCTGAAACATAACCATATAGCGTAGTGTTTTGAGCGAATAGATTGCTAGAACTCAACAAAAATAAAATAATATAAATGGACTTTTTACCGAGCATTCTTTTAGAATTTCCTTATAGTTTTGTTTGCAAAAGTAAAAAGTTAGATTAAACTAACAAATTTTTTCGAATAAATTAACATTTGAAAGAGTGCTTGTTTTATATTTGAAGCATGAATTCGTTGAATGAGGAAAATTATCTGAAGGCATTATTGAATTTGTCGGATGCCACTGGCGCGGTAAACGTGAAGGATTTGTCGAAGCGTTTGGAAATAAAAATGCCTTCTGTGACTAGCATGATGAAGAAAATGGCTGAAAAAGGCTGGGTTCATTATGAGAGCTACAAGCCGCTTCGTTTGACTGAACAAGGTAAAAAAGAGGCAGCATTGATTATTCGCAAGCACCGACTCACAGAAATGTTTTTGGTTGAAAAAATGGGCTTTCGTTGGGATGAGGTCCACGATATTGCTGAACAAAT
>DIUF01000044.1:0-263 GCA_002422285.1 Flavobacteriales bacterium UBA6165
CAACAAGCAGAGAAAATTTTGAGTTATGGCAATTTTTATTTGGGTATCGGAGGCGTTTCTACATTCAAAAACAGCGGATTGAACAATGTACTACCTCATGTGCCTTTGAATCGTATAATTTTAGAAACCGATTCGCCCTATTTGGCCCCTGTCCCTCATCGCGGCAAAAGAAATGAAAGTGCTTACACTGCTTTGGTAGCGCAGCATTTGTCGCATCTGCTGAACAAACCGTTCGCAGAAATTGAGCTACAAACGACTCAAAA
>DIUF01000044.1:324-45172 GCA_002422285.1 Flavobacteriales bacterium UBA6165
GCCTGTCTGCCGAAGCAGGTAGAAGTGCGCGACGATAGGAGCGTGTATCGAGGGCGGCGGCACACCCACTTCAATCACCACAAAGCACATTTTAATCAATCCTTAACCTTGCCCATCTAAAAACTTTGTAAACTTGTCGCCATGAACAAACGTAAGGTTTTAATCATCTACACTGGAGGAACAATTGGTATGGTGCGCAACCATATTAGTGGTGGTTTGGTGGCTTTTGATTTTAATCATTTGTTTGAACAGATTCCAGAATTGCGCCGATTGGATGTTGAGTTGACTTCGATTTCTTTTGAAAAACCGATAGATTCTTCAGAAATTCACCCGGGTGTTTGGAAGGCGCTTGCATCATTGATTCATGAAAATTATGATTTATACGATGGCTTTGTTGTCCTCCACGGCTCAGACACCATGGCTTTTACGGCTTCTGCTTTGAGTTTCATGCTTCAAGGGCTAAAAAAACCAATCATCCTAACGGGGTCGCAATTGCCAATAGGCACGATTCGCACTGATGGAAAAGAGAATTTCATTACTGCTGTTGAAATTGCGGCCATGGCTGATTCGAAGGGATTTGCTTTGGTACAAGAGGTGGCCATTTATTTTGAGTATTCGCTCTACCGTGGCAATAGAACTTCGAAGGTTTCAGCTTCAGAATTTGAAGCATTTAAAAGTGGTAATTTTCCTGAATTGGCCCGCGCTGGTGTTGAAATCAAATTCGATGAACACGCTTTGTATAGGTCTAATTTGGACGATTTGCTTTATTTCCCGGAAATAGACAATAGAATAGGTCATATTTCGCTTTATCCAGGAATCAACTTCGAATTTTACAGTTCGCTTTTTGATGTCAATCTTTTAAAAGGAATCGTTCTTTCTACTTTTGGTTCTGGAAATGGTCCCAACGACCCCAAAATGATTCAATTGATGGAGCAATATATCGCCAATGGTGGACATGTTTTGAATATTACGCAGTGCTGGAGTGGTGCTGTTCAACAAGGTAAATATGATGCTAGTAAGCAGTTTTTGAATATTGGTGTTTTGGGTGGAGGAGCATTAACCACAGAAGCGGCCATCACAAAGATGATGTGTTTGTTGGGAAAAGGTATTGATGATCAGTCTTTTAGAAAAGAGATTGTTCGAAATTTGTGTGGTGAAATGTAGGTTTTGCTTATTGTGAAAAAATATATGAAAACCCCTTGAGAAAAAATATTTTTGTACTTTAGCCACCGAATTACGAATAATATAAATGTGTAACTTAATTTTTAAATCGAATACGAATTAATTTTTGAACTATGAAAAAAGTGTTAAACTCAGTAGCAATAATGGCTACATTGTTGTTTGGAACAGCTGCAATGGCGAATCAAACAAGCCTATCGAACGCTGTAGAAATTGAATTGGTTGCAGCAGACCAAATGTCAGCCATGCCCGTATTGATGGCTCAAAACGAGGTGGCAGAAGAAGTTGTAGACGGTGAAGAAACTGCAGAAGCAGCCGCAGAGGGTGAAGGTTTTGTGTATATAGTGAAGGAGTATTTCTTGACTGGTGGTCCATTGTTTATGGGATTTGTATTGATTTGTTTGATTTTGGGTATGGCTTTGGCAATCGAAAGAATCATTTATTTGAATATTTCTACTATCAACACAAGAAAATTCTTGGAGGAAGTTGAAGATGCATTGCAAAATGGTGGTGTTGAAGCGGCTAAAGAATTGTGTCGCAATACACGTGGTCCAATTGCGTCTATTTTCTATCAAGGTCTAGACCGCGCTGAAGAAGGTATCGACATGGTTGAAAAATCAGTTGTTGCTTACGGTGGTGTGCAAATGGGTCTTTTGGAAAAAGGAATTTCTTGGATTTCGTTGTTTATTGCTTTGGCACCGATGCTTGGGTTCATGGGTACTGTAATCGGTATGANNATTATTCTTCAAATTTTCTACAACTATATCGTTGCTAAAATGGACGGTTTGGTGAACGAAATGGAAGACGCTTCTATTTCTTTGGTAGATATCATGTTGAAGAACAAAGTTACTGCGAAGTAACAATCAAAAAAAATGAATAGTTATGACTAGTAGTACTAAAACAATGATACTGAACATCCTCAAGATTACATTGAGTGTGTTGGGTGCGCTTTTTGTTGTGTTGGCTGTTGTTGATTTGCCAGCCGACTTAAAAAGTTTGACGGTTGAGGACCAAGAGTTGGCCATGAAGAATACCAAATTAGGACTGATGACCACTTTCACGCTTTTTATCGTGATTTTAGGTGCCATCCTGATTTTAGCATTTTTCCTTTTCGGATTGATTACAGATACCAAGAAAACGCTTAAGGCTGTTTTGGGTTATGCCCTCGCAGGCGTCGCTTTCTTGTTGTTCTATCTCATGGCGAAGGGGACTGTTACTCCAGTAGCACAAAAGGACGGAATTGCGGCTTCAACGTTGAAAGCTACAGAAGCGGGACTTTATTTAACCATCTTTATGGTGCTCGTAGGTTTTGCTCTAATGCTTGTTGGTCCTTTGTTTAGATACATTAAAAAATAAGGCTTTATGGCAAAACGTGAAATACCTGAAATCAATGCAGGGTCGATGGCCGACATCGCCTTCCTGTTGTTGATTTTCTTCCTTGTAACGACTACAATGGACAAAGACACGGGTATCCTCCGTCAAATGTCTGTGAAGATTGAGATTAAGCCTGATCAAATCGTTGATGTCGCAAAGCGAAACTTGATGAAAATTCAAGCCAATGCACAGGGGCAATTGATGATTCGTAAGGATTTGGCTCAACTTTCTGATGTTCGTGAGAAAGTAAGAGAGTTCTACATGGCCAATATGTTTGATGAGGTGAATCCTGATATGCCACGATACAATTTGATTACGAAGCAATTCTGTGATTCAAACATCACTGAGATTGATAAGTATATTGATGCATTGGGAGAAAACATGGAGGCTTTTGTTGATTTTAAAATGGCTGAACGTAAAGAATACGAGAAGCGTTTGAAAGTGATAGAAACCCTTGGCAAACCCTACCGTGAAATTGAGCAGGTGGCTGCGGTGCAAATTGAGCTTCAAACCAGAACGGAATATGAATTATTGGTTTCAATTTTGAATGAGGTTAAGGCCGCTATTAACGACTTGCGCGATGAGAAAGCCAAAGAATTGTTCGGAATTGCTTATCGCACTATGGTTCAACAAAGTACTACCAACCCTGCGAAAGAAGTTGAATATGCCGATAAGATTCAATTGATTGAAATCTTAATTCCTGAACGTATTGTTGAATTGAAACCAGCCGATAAACAATAAGCTTATGTCAAAATTTAGAAAAGGAGAAAAAAGAAAGTCGCCAGGTATCAACACCTCGGCTCTCCCTGATATTATCTTCATGCTTTTGTTCTTCTTCATGGTGGCTACAACATCGAAAGATATTGACCCAATGGTGAAGGTGAAACGACCAAAATCAAGTGAAGCCACTGACCTTACGCCTTTCAAGCAGCGCAATGAAATCGACTTCGTTTTTGTTGGTTTGCCAATGAAGGAGTCCTTGGGTGACCAAGTACGTTTGCAATTGGATGGTCAGTTTGGCGACCCAGAAAATATCGGTGGTTGGAAAAAATTGAAAGCTGAAGACCGTGGAAAAGCGATTGAATCTATAATCACTTGTTTGAAAACAGACGAAAAAGTACACTACGGCTACATCTATGATGTTAAAGAGGCCTTGCGCGACGTGAAAGCCCTTCAAGTGGCATACGGAGCAGAAAAGGGTAAAATTAAAATGGATTAATTCGTTATTCGATTCGATAGGCCGGCGCAACTTTGTGTCGGCTTTTTTGTTTTCAAAGAGGGTGAAAAAGCGCTCAGCACCATGTTTAAATGCCTTGGCATCTATGTCCTGCTTTTCATTATGTGTCTATGTGTTTGAAAAAACCTATAAGCACTTGAGTTTGATGTGTTATTAGTTAAAATACATTTTATCATGCGTTACTTGTTTTTACTTGTGTTTTTCATTTTCATGGTGCTCTTGGGCACTTATATCTTGCGCCCAAAAAGCAAGGATGAGTTGCCCCTCAAAGTGCTTAATCCAAACGATATCAATCCTGAGTTGGTGGATAGCTTGTTGCAGGGCGTTGGCCATGGTCACAAAATCCAAGAGTTTTCTTTGATCAACCAATATGGTGAAAAGATTACTCAAAAAACCGTCCAAGGCAAGGTGTATGTTGTGGATTATTTTTTCACTACTTGTGGCTCAATTTGTCCAATTATGACGGGTCAAATGAAACGCGTGCAAGCTGCTTATTTAAGCAACGACGATTTTTTAATACTTAGCCACACCGTATGGCCGGAAGTGGACACGGTGGAACAAATGTTGCGCTACGCCAAGGAAAAAGCAGTAGTGAAGGGGAAATGGCATTTACTAACAGGCAATAAGGAACACCTATACGATTTGGCGCGAAAATCTTATTTTGTACTCAAACCAGCAGAAGCAGAAGATGTGGGCGACGGTAATAGCGATTTTATTCATACCAATAATTTTGTGCTCGTGGATAAGCAAAGGCGAATTCGCGGTTATTACGATGGCACCGACTCCACCGAGGTGAGTAAGTTGATTAAGGATATTGATTTATTGTTGCGCGAGTAAAAACGCTTTGATTATCTTTTCCAAACCATTTGCATCCAAGCCATACTGTTCGCGCTGTTCCGTTTGAGAAGCATGTTCTACAAACTCATCTGGCAATCCTAGACGAAGTAAGTTGTTTTTGTATCCATTATCCAATATAAATTCAGCAATACTCGATCCAAATCCCCCAATGAGCGCAGCCTCTTCAATCGTGATGATGTTTTGGTAACTGCTACAAACCTCGTGAAGCAATGCATCATCCAAGGGTTTCACGAAAATCATATCGTAAATGCCAAGTGAAACGCCTTTTTCTGCCAGTCTTTCTGCAGCAATTTTCAATTCATGATAACAAGTCCCGAGGCATAAAACAGCGGCATCTTTTCCGGTTTGAATGGTTCTGCCTTTGCCAATTTCTAATGATTCAAATGGTTTCTGATAATCTTGCAAATAGACCTTTCCCCTTGGATAGCGAAGGACTATCGGATTTTCAATACCCAAGGTTGTCGCGTAAAGCAAATTGCGTAAATCTATTGCTGAACTTGGACTTGCAATTACCATATTCGGAATGCTTCTGAGCAGTGCAACATCAAAAACACCTTGATGCGTGGCGCCATCATGACCAACCAATCCAGCGCGGTCAACACAAAATACGACAGGTAAATTTTGCAAAGCCACATCGTGAATTACTTGATCCAAAGCCCTTTGCATAAATGTAGAATAGATTGCACAAAAAGGCAACATCCCCTGTGTAGCCAATCCCGCAGAAAAGGTCACCGCGTGTTGTTCAGCGATGCCCACATCAAAACAGCGCTCTGGAAATACCGCTTGAAACTTACTCAACGAGGTTCCAGAGAGCATGCCCGCGCTTATCGCTACAATTTTCTCGTTGTCTTGAGCAAGCTCTATCAAGGTTTCCGCAAAAACATCTTGGTAACGCTTGGGTTTGTTGGTGCTTTGGGAGCTTCCATCCAAAACATTAAACTTTCCAGGTGCATGCCAATGTGTTGCGTTTCCTTGTTCTGCCGGCTCAAAACCTTTTCCTTTTTGTGTGATGCAGTGAATAATACGGACGCCACCTTTTGTTTTATAATCTTGCAGCACTTGGGTTAGTTCTTCAAGATTGTGCCCATCGATTGGACCTACACAATCGAGTTGAAGCGCCGAAAACATAGGGGTTTTGGATTGTTTTTTGGCCAATTCTTGAAGATGACGACTCAGCCCGCCAACACTGGGGTCAATAGAACAATTGTTGTCGTTGATAATCACACAAAGGTTGATGTCAGGATGGTCGCTCAAATGATTCAGCGCTTCGAAAGCCATTCCACTCGAAAGTGAAGCATCGCCAATAATTGCAACGTGATGCGTGCTTTTGTTTTGTAATTTACTTGCTATTGCTGCGCCCAAAGCTGCTGAAATTGATGTGCCGGCATGACCCGCGCCAAAAACATCATAAACACTTTCTTTCCGGCTTAAAAAACCTGAAACCCCGCGCTTTGTTCTGATGTTTGGCAAATCTTTTAGTCGGCCTGTAAGCATTTTGTGCACATAAGCTTGGTGACCGATATCCCAAAAAAGCAAATCATTGGGCGTTTCAAAAACACGGTGCAATGCTATTGTGAGTTCAACAACGCCTAAATTTCCTGAGAAATGCACATGGTCAATTTCGGATAATGTGTCAATCAAAAACCGTCGAATTTCTTGCGACAAAGCCCGAAGTTCCTCATGCGAAGTGAGGGCTCTTATATCGGAAGGACTTAGAATTTTTGACAGCACAAAAGTGAAATTAAGAGGTGGTAAAAGTACGGGAAATTAAGACGTCGAGCTTACATAAAACAGCTTGTTCCACTTTTTGTTGCTTTTTGATTCGTCGAAAAAAGGAATGCTTTACCTTTAAGCCGTGAAATTGAACTATTCGCTTCGAGAATTGAGCACCTTGGCTCAAGCATCCGTGTTGGGTGCTTGTGGTGACATCAACATCCAGCAGATTTACACAGATACGCGTATCATGCCCGAGGGCAAGCACGCTTTGTTTGTGTGTTTGGAGGCCAAAAGACAAGGAACTGATTTTATTCCAGACGCATATGCTTTAGGCTGTCGTGCTTTTTTGGTGCCTCGTTCTTACACGCAGCAACCTGTATTTTCTGATGCTTGTTTTTTGCAGGTGGAAAACGCGCTTTTGTCGCTGCAAAAAATCGCTCAGGCGCATCGAGAAAAATTTCAATATCCTGTTATTGGTATCACGGGTAGCTTCGGCAAAACCATGGTTAAAGAATGGCTCTATCATTTTCTGCAAAACGATTATCATGTGGTGCGCAGCCCAAAAAGCTACAATTCTCAAATCGGTGTTGCGCTATCGCTTTTACAAATGTCGAGCGAACACAATCTGGCCGTTTTTGAAGCAGGAATTTCGCAAAAAGGAGAAATGGCCGCTTTAGCGCAAATGATTCAGCCGAATATTGGTCTATTCACAGGAATCGGTAATGCACACAATGCGGGTTTCGAAAGTCACCAAGAAAAATGGCTTGAAAAAGCGCAACTATTTGCTTCATGTAAAAAAGTAATCAGCTGCGATTCTAATTTTGAAGGCACGCAAAATGTAAACTGGAACGGGATTTCGACAGAGGCTAATGGTCAAACAACCCGCATTACGGTTCCAGACTATGGCACTTTTGAAGCCCCTTTCGTACTCAAACATCAGGTAGAGAATTTGAAAGCCATTTTGTTGCTTTTGAAAGTGCTCGGTTTTCCTGCTTCAAAGATTCAGGATAAAATCAATACTTTACCGCAAATTGCCATGCGTATGGAGTTGGTTCAAGGAAAAAACAACAAGTTGATCATCAACGATGCATATGCAATGGAGGGCCTAGATGAGGCTTTGGCTTATCTCAAAGAGCTTTCCTTTGGCGCCTCGAAAATTGCTTTTTTGGGCTTCACAGACGACCATTATTTGCTTCAAGACTGGTTTCAGGATATGTTGAATAATGCACAATTGGATGAAGTTGTTTTGGTTTCAGAAAATGGTGCGGTTTCAAGCACTATTTCCCTGCAGAAAGCCGCTCAAAAAATGCAGCAAATTTCAAATGCAGTTGTATTGGTCAAAGGACAGCATGGTTCTGTAATTTCAAAACTGATTGCAACGCAGATACAACGTTCGCACCCCACGGTTTTGGAAATCAACCGCCAAGCCTTGCGTAATAATTTAACGCGCTTTAAGCAGCATCTCAAACCTGACACAAAACTCATGGTTATGGTGAAAGCCGCAGCTTATGGTGTTGGTGCCACAGAAATGGCGGGTTTTTTGGAGCGCGAAGGCATTGATTATCTTGGTGTAGCATTCCCAGACGAAGGGGTCAATCTGAGAAAATCTGGTGTGCAACTTCCCATTATGGTGATGAACAGTCACCAATCGGCATTTTTGGACGTCATAGAAAATCAGCTTGAACCAGCTATCTTTTCTATAGAACAGCTGGATGAGTTTACAAGTGAATTGGTGCGCATGGGAATTAGCAACTATCCCGTTCACATCAAAGTCGAAACAGGCATGAATCGTTTGGGTTTCCGCTCTGAAGATTTGGAAGCGCTCTGTTCTTATTTGGCCAGTCAACCCGAAGTTCGCGTGCAAAGTGTTTATTCGCATTTGGCCGAGTCTGGAAATTCTGATCGTACATTCACCCATAAGCAGCTTGATTTGTTTAATAAGGCTTATGTTAAATTGCAGGCCGTTTTGCCGTATACGATATCGCGACATATATGCAACACAGATGGTATAATCAATTATCCAGAGGCGCACATGAATATGGTACGTTTAGGCATTGGCCTTTTGGGATACGCCAAACTTCCTGAGTTGGAGCACGCCCTGAGCTTGTCAACGAAAATATCAAAGGTCAACCGCATTCATGCTGGCGAATCCTTAGGCTACGACCGCAGTTTTGTGGCCAACAGGGAAATGGAAATAGCCGTACTCCCTATTGGTTATGCAGATGGTTTTCGCAGGGTTTTTGGCAATGGTCGTGGATTCGTTGTTATTAACGACCAGCAATGCGCCGTTCTTGGCAACGTGTGCATGGATATGTGTTTTGTCGATGTTACTGGCTTAAACGCGTCCGTAGGTGATGTGGTTGAGCTAATTGGTGTTAATGTTTCCGTTTATGATTGGTCTGATTGGACATCTACTATCCCTTATGAAATAATAACAGCGTTATCCTCACGACTAAACCGTGTTTGGGTGGATTAATGGAAACATCATAATTTAATTTACTTTTACCAAAATTTTGAACTATGAAGTATTTAGTTGTAAGTCTATGCGGACTTGGTTTCGCCTTTTGCATACAGGCGCAGGAATCTGATTCGACATCTGTTGTTTCCAAAAACCAAGCTGTTTATTTGGTTGACGCCAAAAATCCGAATAAAAAAATAATAATTGACCCAAGGGGCACAAGTACATTCATACAGTATGAAAAATCAACGGAATTGAGGGAGCAAGACACGGTTCAGGTTGAAAACATATCTAGTTTTACGGGCACTATAGACGGTCTTGAAAAGGAACTTATTTACTTTTCTGCGTCAGAAGAATCCAATAAGATTTATCAAGAGTATTTGCTGGTAAGTAGACGCTCAGCTGAATATATGGAAACCCCAAAACAGATAAATTTGAATTTAAACAGGATTGATGGCATGTATTATTCAAGCCGCCGTCGGGATATTGGAAGAAACGTGATGTTTTCCGTTTTGGGTGTTTCGGTGTTCACCGCTCTTGTTGCTGCTCCTTTAGCAAGTATAGAATACAAAAAAGCGTCTGCTTCTGATGCGTCTGGTTTCGACCGCCCCATGTATTTTATGATTGCTGGCTCAGGCTTGCTTTCGGCTGCAATAAGTTTGCCCATCATATATTTGTTGAGACCAAAATATTATAGTTTTACGGGGGATAATTATTCCTCCGCGAAAAGAAAATGGGTTTTAGTAACCCAGTAAACATAGTTGAAAAATGAAGTTTTTTTTCCTCTTATTTATTAGTGTTTTATTTCTTGCTTGTTCTTCGGATGAGGTTACCAAGCGAGCAATAGCCTATAATGATGCTATTGTTACCGAACAGAACAATATTGTGGCTCGCATCGTGGATATGTCTAATGCATTGAGCAATCCGAATCTGAGCGAAATGTATCGAATCAAAATTATTGATCAATGTGACAAATCTATTGGGCTTGTAAGCAAGATGGAATCCTTTGAAGGGGATCTCGCTATGCGAGATGCTGCCCTCGATTTGTTTAGGTTTTACAGGGAAATTGCTGCCAATGATTTCAAAGTGATTCTCGAAATTTATGCTTTACCAGAGCTAGGTGAGTCCGATTACAGGCGCTTATATGAATTGGAAGAGGAGATTTCTATGCGTGAAGAGCTTTTTGATTTGGGCCTCAAAAAAGCACAGAAAGGCTTCTCCGATAAATACAATCTGACCCTGCAAAGAAATGAGCAGCAAGATTTGGTGGAGGGCAATTAATAAATGGAATTTAATAAAACGCATATGAAAAAGATAATTTTGGGATGTTCTTTACTCTTTTCTATACTGTCTTGTAACACAAAAGGAACGACTTCAAACGGTATGACAGCAGAGGATTACCACAATGTAATTGTTGACCAACAAAACTTGGTTTTTGACCAAATATTTGAAATGTTTGAATTGATAGAAGCAGACATTGCTTTGGCTGAAACAGAACGAATTAAGTTGATAAAGATGTGTGACGAAGCAGTTGAAGCAATCCAAGCCTTGCCATCCTTTAATGGCGATTCTGAATTTCGCGATGTTGCTTTGGAGGTGTTTACTTTTTATCAAGGGATTTCAGCCAATGAATACAAGCAAATGTTAGAAGGCTTAATGAGCGACGACGATACGCAGATTATGAATGTTCTCAAATTGGAAGAAGAAATCAATTTGAAAGAAATCGCATTGGACGCCAAGCTTCGGGGGGCTCAAAGCAAATTTGCATCAAAAAACAGTTTGAGACTTTAGAGTAGTCCACCCACATTTTTGGTGAACAGTTTTACAGCAATCGCCAAAAGGATTATTCCGAAGACCTTTTTGGTTATCGCTAATCCACCAGGGCCTAAAAACCGTTCAATGGGCTTTGTTAAAACCAATACTATATAAACAATAACCACGTTTATGAGTATGGCAAAAACGATGTTGATGGCTTGAAACTCTGCCCTTAGCGAAATTAAAGAAGTCATTGTTCCAGCCCCTGCAATTATTGGAAAAGCCAATGGAACAATAGACGCTGTTTTTGGTGTTCCCTCTTCTTTGAACAACTGAACACCAAAAATCATTTCAAAACTCATGGCAAACAAAATGAGTGAGCCAGCTACAGCAAATGAGCCAATATCAACACCCAACAGACCCAACAAGGTTTCTCCTAAAAACAAAAAAGTAATCATGATAAACATGGCTACTAAAGAGGCGCGCATGGGGAAGATCACTCCAGCACTGGACTTGATTTTGATAATCACAGGTATTGAGCCAATAATATCAATTACGGCAAACAAGACCAAGCTGGCTTTTAATAATTCTGTTGTGGAGAAATCGTTAAACATGTTGAATGAATTTTTCTATGGTGGATTTATAATACTCGTGTTCTAGTTCTTGTACAGCCCTTGCTATTTGCTCTGCATTCATCTCTGGTGTTACCGGACAACTGAATTGAGCTAGAATCTGTCCTTTGTCATATTCTTCGTTTACCAAGTGTATGGTAATCCCCGTTTCTTTATCACCGCTTTGCTGAACGACTTCATGAACGCGCATACCATACATATTTTTGCCACCATGCTTAGGCAAAAGAGAAGGGTGAATGTTGATGATTTTGTCTGAGAAGGCGCGAACGATGTTTTTCGGAATTTTTCTCAAGAAGCCAGCCAACACAATGTAGTCTGTTTTGATTTCGTTGAGTTTGCGCATCAACTCATCGCCTTTTTCAAATACTTCATTCGGGTAAAAGAAAACAGGAATTTGATTAGACTTTCCAATTTCGACCACACCAGCATTTTCTTTATTGGTAAAAACAGCGTTGATGCTAATGGATTCATGATGCTTAAAATAGGTAATCAAAGCAGCTGCGTTTGTGCCAGAACCTGATGCAAATATGGTGATGAGTTTGTTCAACGCAATTTTTTTGCAAAGGTAATCATTCCCCTTAAGCCGGAATAAATATGATGTTTTTAGTGCAACCACAGCAGAGGTAATTTCGAGAAATTCAAGCGAAAATTTTGATATGTGCTCTAGATATTATTTCTTTGCGCAGAATTAATTGAAAAATTTAAAAACATGTCTGACATTAAATCAAAAGTAGTCACAATTATTGTTGACAAATTAGGCGTTGAAGAGTCTGAAGTTACTAACGAAGCAAGCTTCACAAATGACTTGGGCGCTGATTCATTGGATACAGTAGAGTTGATTATGGAATTCGAAAAGGAATTCAATATTGCTATTCCTGATGATCAAGCAGAAAAAATCCAAACTGTAGGTGACGCCGTTACATACATTCAGGATAACGCCAAGTAATTAATCGAACAATTTTATGGAATTAAAGCGTGTTGTAATAACAGGTATGGGCGCGCTTACGCCCCTAGGTAACAACCTAAACGATTATTGGGAAAACCTAATAAATGGGGTGAGTGGTGCCGCACCTATCCAACAATTCGATGCGTCTAAATTCAAAACGCAATTTGCCTGCGAACTCAAAAACTTCAACATTGAAGACCATTTGGATCGCAAAGAGGCAAGAAAAATTGATCAATTCACGCAATATGCCATGGTCTCTGTTGCAGAGGCTATGGCTGATGCGGGTTTTGATATGGAAAAACTAAATCCTGATCGCGCCGGTGTTATCTGGGGTTCAGGTATTGGAGGACTCAAAACATTCCAAGACGAGTGTAAAGAGTTTTTCCAAGGAGATGGAACGCCTCGTTTCAATCCTTTCTTTATTCCAAAAATGATTGCTGATATCGCAGCGGGTCACCTTTCTATTAAGTATGGTTTCCGCGGTCCGAATTTCTGTACAGTTTCGGCTTGCGCATCATCTACCAACGCCATCGTTGATGCGTTTAATTATATCCGCTTGAACAAGGCCGATGTGTTTATTACAGGTGGATCAGAGGCAGCAGTAAACGAAGCGGGTATTGGTGGTTTCAATGCGCTTAAGGCATTATCAACAAGAAACGATGATCCCAAAACTGCTTCGCGCCCATTTGATGTTGACCGCGATGGTTTTGTGTTGGGCGAAGGTTCTGGTGCTTTAATTCTTGAAGAATTGAATCACGCCTTGGCTCGTGGGGCTAAAATTTACGCCGAAGTTGTTGGAGGCGGAATGTCTGCAGATGCTTATCATATTACCGCTCCTCATCCGGAAGGTTTAGGTGCAAACGCGGTGATGCGCAGCGCTCTAGAAGATGCCGAAATGCAACCCAGTGAAATTGATTATATCAATGTTCATGGCACATCAACACCGCTGGGTGATATTGCCGAAACGAAGGCAATCCAGAAGGTTTTTGGCGATCATGCATACAATCTTAATATTTCTTCCACCAAGTCGATGACAGGCCATCTTTTGGGTGCTGCTGGAGCTATTGAAGCCATTGCAACGGTTTTGGCTGTGAAAAACGATATCGTTCCTCCTACCATTAACCATTTTACGGACGACCCTGATTTGGACAATAAATTGAATTTTACTTTCAATAAGGCGCAAAAAAGAACTGTCAATGCCGCGCTTTCAAATACTTTTGGTTTTGGTGGACACAATACGTCCATTATTGTGAAGAAATTCAAGGCATAGTGTTGTGTCTCTATTAGATATATTTTCATCAGGCAAACTCAACGAGCATGAGAAACGTATTTCGCGTTTCCTCACTACAATTTTTGGGTATAAGCCTTTGAAAATGCATTACTTCGTTGAGGCTTTGACCCACAAGTCGTTTACGCACAAAGAGAAAGATAAACACCTCAGCAATGAACGCTTAGAGTTTTTGGGCGACGCTATTATCGATGCCGCTGTTGCCGAATACGTTTTCTTTAAATTTCCCGAGGAGCCTGAAGGTTATCTGACCAAAGTAAAATCCAAATTAGTCAATCGTAAAACGCTTTCTGAGTTAGGCGCTGTATTGGGCATCGAGTCTATTTTGTTATACGATGATTCGCGACCAATCAACTTAGATTCCCTGCAAGGAAACGCCTTCGAAGCAATCATCGGAGCGGTTTATCTGGATGGAGGTTATCAAAAAGCCAAGAGCTGTTTGTTGGACTCAGTTTTTCCTCGTTTTCTCGACATTAACCAAGTCTTGGAAGAGGAAATTGACTTCAAAAGCAAATTGATGATTTGGGGACAGCGCAGTAAAATATTGGTTGAATTCAACGTGCTCGACTCCAAACAGGCCGCTGGTGAAGCTGTGCATGTGATGGAAGTAAGAATCAACGGAAACGCCTATGGACGAGGCAAGGCCAGTTCAAAGAAAGCTGCTGAACAATTGGCGGCAAAGGAAACCTTGGTGCTAATCGGTGAAATAGAATGAAGCAAAAAAAGCACAATCTTCAGTATGAAGCTGAAATCGAGTTTGAGGTTTTGGCGATTTGTTCTCCTTTTCCAGATTTTCGACTCATTTGGAACATCAACAAAGCTGCGGAATTACAATTGGCAAAAGCTGATGATCCTTTTTTGCTACACAGCAAGAAAGGTGATTTTACTTCCAGCCATTCGAAGTATTACTGGTTCGACCAATCCGATGAGGTGCAATATATGATGCTTAAAAATTTTGAGCAGGGCAAACGCCTCGTTCCCGAATTGGACCAAGTAGATTATTTTCTTTTCATTCAAACCGACTATAATTCACCTACAACAAATATCCTAAAGAATCTTTCAAGCTGCGAAGCGATTATGGCTGCTTTCGTTGTAGATGTGGATGAATATCCATTTTTTGGTTTGGTGCAAGAGCTTTAGTTCCATTGTTGGTTTTTAGCTTTTGGTGATTGAAAATGGATGCGCGGCACTTTGTCATATTACTTCATCATCACATGTAATATTGCAAATCATTCTTAACGCGCAGTTTCAATCTTTCCTTGAATATTTACCTCCAACATTACCAAATCTTTAGGAAATCTGTTCTTGAAACAAAACTTATGCATTTACGTTTACCTTTGCACACAAAATTTTTTTCCATGAGAAAAACCAAAATCATTGCAACGATTGGTCCTGCAACTTCATCCAAAGCGGTTTTAAAAGAGATTATTCAGAAGGGTGTTAACATCTGTCGCATCAATTGCTCACACGGCTCCTACGAGGAC
Source organism: Flavobacteriales bacterium UBA6165 (assembly GCA_002422285.1). GTDB lineage: Bacteria > Bacteroidota > Bacteroidia > Flavobacteriales_D > Crocinitomicaceae > UBA6165. The sequence goes on from DIUF01000044.1 coordinate 15,252, forward strand.
CACAAAGCGGTTATAGACAGCATCCGCGAAATCAATGATGAATTGAACACACACGTCGGTATTTTGGTCGATTTGCAAGGCCCGAAAATCCGCATTCATGAGGTGGAAAACAACGGCATTGACTTGGTGTCTGGCGAAACGATTTTGATTTCAACAGATAAAGTGCTCGGCACAAAGGAGAAAATTTCTATCAATTACCAAGACCTCCCGCGCGATGTGAAACCCGGCGAACATATTTTGCTCGACGATGGTAAATTGTTGCTCGAAGTGCTTGCTAGCAATGGAAAAAATGAAGTGAAGTGCAAAGTGGTGCATGGTGGTGTTTTGTCTTCCAAAAAAGGTGTAAACCTCCCGAATTCTGCATTGTCCTTGCCTTCATTGACCCCAAAAGATTTAGAAGACTTAGAGTTTGCCTTGGAGAACAATGCCGATTGGATTGGACTTTCTTTTGTGCGCAATGCACGAGATATCATTGAATTGAAGCACCATATTTTGCAAGCACAATCATCAGCGCGTGTTATTGCGAAAATTGAAAAGCCGGAGGCGCTTACGCAAATAGATGATATCATTGCCGAGTGCGATGCTTTGATGGTGGCCCGCGGTGATTTGGGTGTTGAAATTCCTTTGGAGCAAGTGCCGGTTATTCAAAAAATGCTCATCAAAAAATGTTTGCTTTCTGCTAAGCCCGTAATTGTGGCGACGCAAATGATGGAGAGTATGATTACCAGTATTTCTCCGACTAGAGCTGAGGTAAACGACGTGGCGAATGCTGTTTTGGATGGTGCCGATGCCGTGATGCTTTCTGGAGAAACTTCTGTAGGAAAATTCCCAGGAAAAGTTATTGAAATCATGTGCCAAATTGTTTCCGAAATGGAAAAACAAGAGCAGATTTACAACAAAGAAGAGCTTCCATTAAAAAACCAAGCGCGATTTATTTCAGACTCAATTTGTTTCAATGCCTGCCGATTGTCGCAACGCGTTGAAGCCAAGGCAATTATCACCATGACTTTTTCTGGCTACACGGCATATAAGGTTTCGTCTCAACGCCCAAAATCACAAATCTTGGTGTTTACGAGCAACAAGAAAATCATGACGCAGTTGAATTTGGTTTGGGGCGTGAAGTGCTATTATTACGACCGCACAGTAAGCACCGACCATACCATTGCTGATATCATTTATCTCTTGAAAAAAGAGGGACGTGTAGCCACTGGCGATTATGTAATTAACATTGCTTCAATTCCTATCGAAGAACAAGGAAAATCAAATATGGTTAAGCTAAGTCAAGTCGACTAGCTTTCCGTCTCTGTCTGTTTTTTATGATTCCGTTGGTCACTACGGCTGACACAATAATGGCGCTTCCCACATAAAACAGTGGATCCATCTTCTCGCTGCCTGGGTAAATGATCAGGGCCAGAATAATGGTGTAAACAGGCTCCAAATTAATGGTCAAACTCACCGTGAAAGCGCCCAAGTACTTGGTTGCATTAACCGCAAGGATAAAAGCTATTGAGGTGCAAATTACTCCCAAAAACAGCAGCTTCCAAAACAAGTCTGCGTCGATTTTCTCGAAGAGTGCAAGATTCATGTCGCCTTGAAAAACCAAAAATAAACTGAGCACAACAAAGCCACTTGTTAGTTCAATCAACGTGAGCTGAGGTGCTGGCATTTTTTCAACCAATACGGCATTCGACACCGAAAAAAGTGCCGCTAAAAACGCAGACAGTAATCCAACGGCGATGGCCAAAATGTTGCCCGATTCTTGGGTGCTGATGAGAAACATGCCGCCAAAAACAACAATGCTCAATATCAAATCCAGTACATTGAACTTGGTTTTTTTAATCAAAGGTTCCAGCCACGAAACATGCAGCGTAGTGGTAGCCAAACAGATAATGCCTAGCGAAATGGAAGAAAGTTTGATGCTGTGGAAAAATGTAATCCAATGTAGCCCAACGAGAACGCCTACAAACATGGTTTTCATCCATAGGTCTGGACCAATTTTGGTTAGTTTTTTTTGAATCAAGGGAAAAAGCAATCCAAGTGATATTACAGCAATGCCCAAACGCCACCAAACCATTTCTGTTGCGGGTAATGTAATGGCTTTTCCCATAATGCCTGTGTAGCCCCAAATGATGACTACAAGGTGAATAATAAGGGTGTATTGAATTTTTTTTGACATAAAAAAGTCCCGACATTTTTGCCGGGACGAAGATAGGTTTATTTCTAATTTATTTTTTCGAGTATTTTCTTTTCAATTTTGAACGCTTTTCGTCCAAAGCTTTTTGTTTGGCGTCGATATCAGCTTGTTTGGCAGTGATTTTCGCTTGTTTTGTTTGCGCTTCTTCTACTGGAATTTTTCCCTTAGCAATTTGTGCGTCGAGCTTTTTTTGTTCTTTATCTACTTTTTCTCTAGCGCTTTTGATTTTGTTTTGCTGCTTGTCCAACTTGGCGTTTGCTTTGGTATAAGCTTGCTCTTGTTTGAGTTCTTTAGCAGCAGCTTTATTGGCTTTTTCCGCCTCCTTTTTTTCTTTTTCTGCGGCTTTTTTGGCGGCTTTTTCAGCTTTTGCTTTTTCCTTGGCGTCCTTTTCAGCTTTTTTCGCTGCTTTTTTCGCTGCTTTTTCCTGCTTGGCTGCGTCTGCATCAGCTTTTCTCTTTGCCTCGGCAGCTGCTTTTTCCGCACGATCTTTTTCTTGTTGAGCTTCCAATCGTTTCAATTCATCTTGTCGCTTGCGCTCGGCATCAGCTCTTTCTTGTGCTTCTTTTTCACGAGTTATGCGTTGTTCTTCAAGCGATTTTTCCCTTTGTTGCGCTTGCTCGGCAGCCTCTTTTCGTCTGCGCTCGGCTTCTTCTCGTGCTGCTTGAGCTTTTTCTTCGGCTGCTTTACGTTCTGTCTCTGCTTTTGCTCGCTCTGCCTCTAGTTCTCTCACGCGCTCTTCACTTTGTTGGTTGATGTTTTCAATGTTGTTTTCAACTTGAATTATTTGCAAGCCTTCACCCTTTACCAAACCAAATGGATAGTTGCGGTTATTCACCAATTGAACGCCTTGCAATTCCTGTGATACATATCCAGCGCTAGATACACGAATATTAGTGGGCTCATGTAAGTAGTTTCCAATTTCCAAACGAACAACACCTACTTCATTGGTGGTGCCACGTGCAACAACAGCGTCTTTAATTATTACCTCTACCAAAGCGCCAGCAAAAGGCGTGTTGATGTGGTTTACAGTTACTGTAAAAGAAAGTTTACCGTGATTGGGTGTGCTGGCCATCGCAACTTGATTGAAGAATTGTATTGCCATCGCAAGGCCAACGCAAAAAGATAATATTGCTTTCATGTGTGTTGTTTTTAGTTTTTATTCGTTTTTACAAATGTAAGGTTTTTAATTTTGTTATTTTGAAAAACAAAACTTTGTGCTTTATGGAGTTTTCCAAGATGCAGTGTGCAAGATATTCGTAATTTTAGGCCATGCAATTTTCAGAGGTATTAGGTCAGCAAGACTTGAAAAACAGACTTGTGCAGGGTGTTAAAAACGGTCGTGTTAGTCATGCACAAATGTGGCTGGGCAATTCTGGATATGGAGGATTGCCTTTGGCGCTTGCTTATTGTCAGTATTTGTTTTGTGAAAACCCAGGTGAAAGCGATAGCTGTGGGTCTTGTTCTTCATGTCAAAAAGTGAAAAAGTTACAGCACCCGGATTTGCATTTTGCTTTCCCTGTAGTGCTTTCGGAGGGTGATATTTCTGATAAGTTTTATGGTGATTGGCGAACAAGAATATTTGAGAACCCTTATTTCGATTTAAATCAATGGACTTTGACAATTGACGAAAAGGGTCGAAAGCCTATTATTGGAAACCATGAGAGCCAGAACATACTGAAGAAACTCAGATTAACGTCGTTTGAGGGTGGTTATAAAATCATGTTGATTTGGATGGCTGAAGAAATGAATGAAACGGCAGCTAACAAGCTTTTGAAGATTTTAGAAGAGCCCCCCGAGAAAACGGTCTTTTTGTTGCTTGTAGACAACGCTGACAAGATATTGACAACCATCATGTCTCGCACACAACTCGTTAAAATACCGCAAATAAATCACACGAGCATCTCTGCAAAATTGATTCATGATTATGGCTTGCACATGTCAGATGCAGACTCTGTTGCTTTTATGAGCGATGGGAGTTGGATTTCGGCGTATGAATTGGCTTCTTCTGGGGCGAGAAATACTGATTCTCGCGATTTGTTTGTGGAAGGATTCCGCGCTGCCTACAAGAAAGATGTCATTGAAATGATGAATTGGGCCAATAGTTTAGCGGCTTTATCCCGAGAAGAACAAAAGGGCTTTCTCAAATATGGTTTACATCTTTTTCGCCAAAGTTTGTTGTTCAGCTACACGAACGAAAAACTTACACGACTTAGCCGAGAAGAAATGGATTTTGTCCGCAACTTCTCTCGTTTTGTGACAGGTAATAACTTCGAAGATCTATACGGGCTCTTTTCGCAATCTCATTACTTTGTAGACAGAAATGCTAATCCGAAAATCTTATTCACAGATTTGATTTTTCAGGTGATGAAATTGATTCACTTGGCCTAATGTCTGTAAGTTTTTTTGTAATACACAATTTTGTTTTTTGTTTAATAAAAATTGTTAGTAACTTTACCGTTCTAAACAAGACAATTCGATAAAACTATGAAAAATTTATTGGTCATTTTAATCTCGGGTGGATTCCTTTTTGCGTGTATCAAACATGTTGTTATTCCACCGCCTCTTCCACAAGTGGATTTGAGCTCAACGTTTATTGCAGACACCAACGGAGTGCAAATTGGATATGCCACTGATATTAACGGTTTTTTTGTTCAGGCAACAAACTACAGAGAAATCTTGTCGTCTCCTCAGCCATCAAACATTAAATATTATAGCGCAATTTTATCTTCGAATCTTACCGATATGTTTAAGGTAAGTATTGGCCGTGATTATTGGGATGCCGCTAGTGGCCCGTTTCCTTCTGTAAATCAGTTTAGGGTTTATTTTGAGTCAATGTTGAATGTTTCTTTGCCATTTTCAGATAATGCGAATCAAGGCATTATGTTAGAGTGGAGAGACGCAAATAATCAGCTTTGGAAAACCTCTGAAACCAGCCCTTTACCTCAATCGTTCATTTTCACTTCAATTTCTCAAGAGTCAGATGAAGAAGGCGACTATGTAAAGTTTACAGCCATTTTTTCAGCAACCTTTTATTCTCCAGACATGTCTCAGCAGCGCACGCTGAATAACGGACAGTTTGTTGGGTACTTCAAAAACAACTAACACTCGTGGTTGGCAGCCCTATCTAATGCGATGCTATGTCTTTAATTAAAATAGCTATTATTGGTGATTTTAATTTCGCGTATAACGCGCATCATGCAACGAACTTATCCTTAGACCATGCCGCCAATTTTTTTGAAGAAGAAATTAACTATTATTGGATTCGCCCATCAGAATTATTGGCTTTTAAAAAAAATGAATTGCTAGATTATGATGGTGTTTGGGTTGCTCCTGGTCCGTTTTTGAATGATTTTTATTTTGCTGGCGCCATCAAAGAAGTGATGAACACCAAACTGCCAACTCTTGTTACTGGAGATGGTTTTTACCATGTCGTGGATTTTTATGTTAAGCAATATAGCTTGAATCCAAGAAATGAAAAGGTTATTAGCGAGAATTTAGTTTCGGGCAATCAGTTCGATTCAATTCAAATTAATCCTATCGGAATACTTGGAAAAAAAATTTATGGAACACACAACCCCCTAGAGTTAACTTCAACCAAGTTTTCTGTGTATCCTAATCTCATGGCGATATTAGAGAATGACTTTATTCTTGTTGAGGCAAAGGACCAATTTGATGAGGTTCAGCTTTTTCGTTTGGTGGATCGTCTCGATTTTATTGTTTCTATGTATTTGCCACAAATCTCTTCTACTCGTGATATCCCGCATCCTATTGTGAATGCTTTCGTGCGTGCTTGCATGCAAAAAGCAGAGGCTTAGTTTTCTTTGTTTACTTTTTCTCTGTGTTTCTCTTGGGCATTGACTCCGCTCGTGGAGCGTAAATTACCGTTTTTGTCTGTTTTGATCCGCCGGAAACTTTTTTATCAATAATAGTTTCCAAAAAGATTTTGTGTGTATTTTTGCGCCGTGGATTTTAAAAAGGCAGAAATATTAAATCGTGCAGCCCAAATTATTTTGAGGTTTGGGATAAAAAGCGTCACAATGGACGACTTGGCTCGCGAACTTGCAATATCAAAGAAGACTTTGTATGCACATTTTGGAGATAAGCGCAAAATGATTCAAATGCTGGTGGCCGAGCAAGTAGATTTGGATAAGTCTTGTTGCGAAATTAAACGTCAGGAAGCTAAAAATGCCATTGACGAAATGTTTCAAGTGACGTCTTTCGTTACCGATAGACTCAAGACGGCAAATGTTACATTTTTTTATGATTTGCGCACCAGTTACCCCAAAGCATTCAAAACGATGGAGGACTATAAATGGGGCTACATTCAACAAACAATCATCAACAATTTGAATCGCGGAAAATCTGAGAACATCTACCGTAAGGATATGGATTCTGCGGTTGTAGCAAAAGTTTATTTACTCAGTGTAGACATGATTTTTGGCGGCCAGACATTTTTGGACGTGCAAAAAACTCCATACGAACTCTTTATCGAAATTTTTCACTTGCACATGCGTGGCATTGTAAATGAAAAAGGACTTGTATTATTAATAGAACACTTGAATTATGTTAAAAAACAGTAGCCGTGTTTTGGTTTTGTTGTTTTTGCTCAATAAGGCAGCGGCACAACCCACAATGATGAGTTTAAATCAGGCACAACAATATGGTCTAGAAAATCGGCGCTCTATGACCATTGCTGATTTGGAAGTTCTTTCTGCGCAGAAACGTGTTTTGGAGGCAACTTCCATTGGGTTGCCTCAAATCAATGCAGATGGAACTTTTCAGCAATTTATAAATATCCCAACAACAGTTGTAGATGCATCTTTTTTAAACCCCAACGCCCCCCCAGGTTCCACAATCGCATTCAGAATGGGTATGCCATATAGTGTTACAGGTGGCATATCAGCATCTCAATTGCTTTTCGATGGGTCTTATTTCGTAGGGCTTCAAGTGTCGAAGCATGTTGCTGAGTTTGCAGCAATGAACAAAACGCTGGTTGCAATTGATTTACAATATCAAATTGCGCAAGCCTATTTCAATGTGTTGATGGCCAAGGCAAATGTAGATATAATGGATTCAATTGTAGCTTCCACGGAAGAACTATACTTGAAAATGCAGAAAATGAAAGACATTGGTTTTGTTCAACAACAGGATGTCGATCAGTTAGAAATGAATTGGTCACGAGCTCGAGCTATGAAGAACAATGCTCAAAGGCTTTATGTGGTTTCCGTTAGTATGTTGAAAATGCAAATTGGCTTCCCTTATGATCAAGACTTAGTTGTAGACGAGAGTTTAGCGTATTATTTAAACAAAGTGATTCTTGAATATGGCGATTTAAGAGGGTCTGTAGAAAACAACATGCAGTTGATTTTATTAGACAAGCGAAAAGAGATTTCTACATATGAGCTTAAACATAAGCAATACATGCATTTTCCACAGCTTTCTTCATTTTTTCAGCACCAATATATGGCTTTTAGAAATGAGTTCGATTTTTTTCAACCGGGAGACTGGTTTCCATCAACAGCATGGGGCGTTACTTTGAGAATTCCTATCAGTTCTGGTGGTATGAGAAATGCTCAGATGCAGATGGCTCGAATTGACGTGTTGAAACGAGAAGAAGAAATCGCGGAAACTAGGCGCATGCTTGTTTTCCAAGAAATGCGGTTGATTCAGGAGTTTGAAAACGCAATAGAACAACTAAGAATTGAAGAGAAAAACGTGCTCTTGGCTATGCGTATTTATACAAATACCAGTCAAAAGAAAGAAATTGGTGTGGCAAGCACTTTAGAATTGACACAGGCATATGCCCAAGTTTTGAACGCTCAAGCGGATTATATTAGAGCGTGTTCAAATATTTTAATGACCAAAAACGAATTGGATAATTTATACGGAGCCTTCAACAATTTAATCGAAAAGAAATGAAAATTAGAGTAGTAGTTTTGGCGGCGTTTACGTTGCTAGTAGTGGCGTGTAATACCGAAAATAGCCTTGAGGATTTGAAGTCGAAACGAGACAGCCTCAAGAAAGAGTTGGCTGATGTTGAAAAAGCGATTCTCAAACTAGACACTGTTAGCGCAACAGAAGCAATCGGGCTTTTGGTGGGGATAGATACAGCAAGAATAGGTGTGTTTGTACACAAAATTGATGTTCAGGGAAATATTGAAACGGATCGCGACGTTTTGCTTAACGCAGAATCAGGTGGGTTGATTCGTGCGGTATTGGTTAAAGAGGGTCAGCGTGTTTCAAAAGGACAAGTCTTGATTCAAATTGACGCCGATGTCATAAGCTCATCCATCCAAGAAGTGCAAACGGCTATTGAATTTGCTGAGTACAATTATAACAAGCAAAAGGAACTCTTTGATCAAGGCCTGGGTTCGGAATTTCAATTACAACAAGCCAAGAACAATCTCGACAACCTGAAAAGCAGAATGTCTGGTCTTAAAACCCAAAAAGGCAAGTTTGTGATTACGGCTCCTTTTGATGGTGTTGTTGATCAGGTTTTTGCTCGTGTTGGTGCTATGGCTGGCCCACAAGCTCCAGTTCTACGTTTGGTTGATAATCGTGAAATCAAAGTCTTGGCAGATGTTTCTGAAAGATTATACAGCAGACTAAGCGTGGGCATGCCGATTGAAGTGCAAATCCCCTCCTTAAAGGACAGTGTTATCATAATGTCCATTTCCCAAATAGGAAACTATATTCACCCAACCAACCGAACTTTTAGGGTACAAGCGCTGCTAAAGAACAATAGGGTATTGTTGCCGAATATGCTGGCGCGAATGACCATAACAGACTATACCAATAACGAAGCATTGATGATTCCTTCCGATGCTGTCTTGCGGGATAGAAACAATTTAAGCTATGTTTTTGTGGCCCGAAACGAGAACGGGGCCTTGGTTGCTCGTAGGATGGATGTTGCTGTAGTAGAGTCCTTTAACGGCTGGGCTGAAATTAAATTGGTCAACGGAGGTCTTGAAGCGGGTAATGCCGTTGTGGTAAAAGGAGCTAGGGGCTTGTCTGAAGGCGATTTCTTACGTACAATATAAAGACTATGAGCAACTTAGATAACTTCAGACAATTTGGGCTTTCTATTTGGTCTATTGGCAATAGAAAGACCGTCTTTTTAATCATGGCGGTGATATTTTTTGGCGGATACGTGGCCTATATCTCTATGCCTAAGGAGAACTTCCCAGAACTTCAAATTCCTGAAATTTATATAGGAATTGCAAAGCCAGGGTCGTCTCCGCAATATATGGCAGATAAGATCATCAGGCCTATTGAGAAAGAATTAGCCACAATCAAGAAGGTTGATGAAATTAATTCTGATGGAATTCATGGCTATGCGACGATTCGTGTGAAATTTGATTTTTCTGTGAATGTGCAACAAGCTCTTCAAAAAGTTAAGGACGCAGTGGATAAAGCGCGCTCCAAATCTGATTTTCCTGAGCTACAGGTAGAACCCAATATATTTGAGCTTGACCCATCTCAAATGCCCATTATGAATATCAACTTGCGTGGAGACAATCCAAGACAGTTGAAAGAAACTGCAGAATTGTTGGAAGATTTAATCGAAGACTTGTCCGAAATAAACGCGGTAGACATTCGAGGCATACAAAAGGAAGAGATGCGCATAGAGGTTGATAGAATTAAGGCTGAGGCCTCTGGCGTTTCTCTCACAGATATAGAAAATGCTATTAAATCAGAGCATCAAAGTATTCCCGGCGGAGAGATATTGATGGATGGTATTCGAAAAAACATACAAATCAACGGTGAGTTTAAAGACGCCGAGGAATTGAAGCGTGTTATTGTGAAGCAAGATGATTATTTGCCAGTCTATTTGGAGGATGTGGCGCATGTTTATTTTGGCTCGGGTGAGGCGACCTCTTATGCCAGAGAATTTAGTGAGTCTGTTGTGATGCTAGATGTAAAGAAACAAGGAGGAAAAAATTTACTTGAGGCCGCTGAAAAAATTGACTCCATTTTGGTTTATGCGCAAAACGAGGGTTTAATTCCTTCTTCTGTAAAGTTGTCTGTTACGAATAACCGATCCAATCAAACCCGAGATATGGTTTCTGATTTGGAAAACTCCATCATTTTTGGAGTGTTGTTGGTTGTTTTTGTGCTCCTCTTTTTCTTAGGCCTTAGAAACGCATTGTTTGTCGGTGTGGCTATTCCTTTATCTATGTTGATGTCTTTCATGATTCTTGATGCCATGGGCGTTTCGTTGAATGTTATGGTGCTATTTTCATTGGTTTTGGCTTTGGGTATGTTGGTGGACAATGGCATAGTGGTTGTGGAGAATATTTATCGCTACATGGACGAGGGCATGGAGTCTTTCGATGCAGCTCGACGTGGTGTGAGCGAAGTGGCTTGGCCCATTATTGCTTCTACGGCCACTACTTTGGCTGCTTTTGTCCCGCTTATGCTTTGGCCTGGAATTATGGGTGAGTTTATGAAATATTTGCCCATCACTCTGATGATTGTTTTGGGCTCGTCTCTTTTTGTGGCCTTGGTAATTAACCCTGTTCTTACCGCATTATACATGAAGGTTGAGGCTGTAAATCCAGATAAAAAGAGGGCCGTTTTAAGTGCTTTGGTTTTGGCTGTTTTTGGTGTAGCCTTCTTGTTTTTATCTTATACAGGAATAGGTAATCTCTTGCTGCTTGTGGGCATCATGATTGTTCTCAATGTGTTCATTTTATTGCCCATGACTGTTCGTTTTCAACAAGGTTTTCTTCCAAGAATAGAAAGTGCCTATGAGCGCTTTTTGAAAATGGCTTTAAAGGGATATAGACCAGTTGGTTTATTGGTTGGTACATTTGTTCTTTTGATTTTTTCATTTGTGTTGATTGGTGTGTTTCAGCCCAAGGTGGAGTTTTTTCCAGTAAACCAGCCGAACTTCGTGAACCTATTTATTTCTCACCCTATTGGAACAGATATTGAAACCACGAATAAAACAGCCATGGAGGTTGAGAAAGAACTTTATCGCATTTTAAAACCTTATATGGATCGTGATGCCAGTCAACCAGACCCAGAAAAAAAGATTATACAGTCTATTATAACCCAAGTGGGCGAGGGTGCTGGTTCTCAAAACGAAGTTTCTTTAGGAGCCTCACCCCACAAGGCCAAAGTTGTTGTTAATTTCGCTGATTTTAAATACCGAGGTGAGGTAGTTACCGGTGATATTTTGAAGTTGATCCAAGAGGAACTTTCCAGAAGTTTTACTGCAGACATAGAAATTCTGGCTGTAAAAAACGAAGATGGTCCACCCCAAAAGGATCCGATTTATATAGAGGTTACTGGAAAACGGGATTACCAAGAAATTATCGAAGAGGCTTATCGTATCCGTGCATTTTTGGAGCGTAAAAATGTTGAAGGGGTTGAGAAACTGAAAATGAATGTTGAGGCCAATCGACCTGAGATCCCATTGATTGTGGACAGAGACCAAGTTAGAAAGTTGAGTTCTAGCACAATGGCGGTTGGGATGGCTATCAGAACATCTTTGTTAGGGAACAACGTTGCTACTTACTCTCTCGGAGAGGACAGTTATGATATTGTGGTCCGATTTAATGAGGAGAATAGAAATGATTTAAATGCTTTACTGGACCAGCGTTTGAATTTCAGGAATAATATGGGACAGTTGCTCTCTATTCCGATTCGCTCGGTCGTGCTTCCCCCAATTGAAACAGTCTCATATTCGGCAGTTTCCAGAAAGAACCAAATTCCCATGGTGGTAATTTCATCGAAAAACACGGAAGGCTATAATGCCAATGAAGTGGTCGAACAAATGAAGTTGGTGATGGAAGATTATGAGCGAGAAGTTGGATTGCCCGATGGGATTTCTTACCGTTTTGCTGGTCAACAAGATGAACAAGAAAAAGAAATGGCGTTTTTAAGTAAGGCTTTGTTGGTTGCGGTTTTTCTTATACTCATTATTATTGTTACCCAGTTTAATTCTTATTCTGCGCCAGTTATTATTTTGCTCAGCGTCGTGTTTTCTCTTGTTGGTGTTTTCTTAGGCTTGGTTTTGTCTGGAATGTCTTTTGTGATTATGATGACTATGATTGGTATTATATCATTGGCGGGCGTAGTCGTAAATAACGCCATTGTTTTGATTGATTACACCAATTTGCTGCGTAAAGACAAACGAAAAGAAAAAAAACTTACCGAATTTGAGCAGTTGAGTTATGAGGATGTTTTAGAACTTACGATTCAAGGCGGTAAAACACGTTTGCGCCCTGTTTTGCTCACAGCAATTACTACAATACTAGGTTTGATTCCTTTGGCCATTGGTTTTAATATAGATTTTTCGGGTTTACTTATGCGGTATGAACCCAATATATACTTCGGTGGTGACAACAATATTTTCTTTGCGCCTATGTCATGGACGATCATCTTTGGTTTGACCTTTGCCACTTTCTTGACTCTGGTTGTTGTTCCCGCGCTTTATTTGAACTTTTTCAACTTAAAAAATTGGATTTATCGTAAGGCTGGTTGGAAAATGAGAAGCGATTTATAAGCGTCTGCTTTTGACTGATTTTTTTGTTGCCTAGTTTTTCAAACCACAGAAGCTATAAGCCCTTAAGTTTAGGTTTCCACCATGAAACTAAAAGCCCGACAACTTTGCTGAATGAAGTTGTCGGGCTTTTTTATGTTTAAGAATACAATTGATTTCTATTGCCTATTTCCTTTGTCCAAGGGCATCTTGATTTTTGTTTTTTGTATGATGCTCATAGGAAAATCTTGTGTGATTAATCTTCTGAAGTCCTCCGCCTCTTCCATGGTTCTGAAACTACCCACTTTAACCGTGTAATTCGGGGCGTCATATTCAATGAAGGATTCTAATTGTGGGAACAGCCGTATGAATTTCATGCGTTGCTCTTCAGCCAGTTTTCTGTCGTTACTAAAATAGATCTGAATTTTGTATCCGTCCATTATAACAATATCGCCTTGCACCTCATAGGTCCGAAGCTCTTTCAATAAGGCATCCGTGCGTTCATCTTCTATATAAACGATGCCTTTTGCAAGAGAGTCGCTTTCATTTGTTGCCTTAAAGACAAACGTGGTGTCTTGAGCATGCATATAATTGGCAGCACTAATAACGAACAAGACAAAAAGAATTCTTTTCATTGATGTGTTTTTGATGAACAAAAGTAATTCATTTCTAGAATGAAAAAAGAATTCATTCAGCTCAAAGTTTATGCCAATTGGTTTTTTCAACAATTCACAGCAGCAGCAAAATTTTATGTTTACCTGATTTATCTTGTATTGCCTGATTTAGTGACCATTAACAAATTTGTTATTTAGATTGGTTTTAAATTAGCTTTTTAAAGGTGTAATTTCTGTCATAAAAATGTCATGACACCTCTTTCAATATTAAATTTGCGAGCGATAAAAAGTACACTTTCCATAAAACGAAAAAGCTTTATCAATGAAAATAGCTAATAGTCAATTAAATAGCAGACGGATTACACGAGTTTTGAGTGTTTTCGCCTTTGCTTTTTTATCAACAATTTTCTCAAGTTTTGCACAAGACGGTGAGGAGTTGTTCAACACACACTGCGCAACTTGTCATAAGGTGCTAGATAACAGTACTGGACCAAAACTTCAGGGCGTAAGAAAGAAATGGTTAGATGGTGGTTCTACGGAGGCATCATTGTATCAATGGGTAAAAAACTGGCAGGTTGCTGCAGCCAATGACCCTTATGCAAAACAAGTTTCAGACTGGTCACCTACAGCAATGTCGGTGTTTGGCTTTTTGTCAGATGAAGATATCACTGCTATTTTTGATTATGCGGACAATTATGTTGCCCCTGTTGCGGCTGTTGCGGGTGGAGGTGATGGAGCTGTCTCAGGACCAGTTCAGGAAACATCGAATACTTGGGTGTGGATTCTGTTGGCCATTGTGTTCGCCGGAGTCATTTTGGCAGTAGGCGGTGTTCGTCGTCAATTGCGTTTTGCTGTTGAGGAGTCAGAAACAGGTGCTGGAAAAGACAGATCCTATGGCGATGAAATTAGAGAATTCATTTATAAGAATAAAATTGCGGTTGGTTTAGGCGCTTTGGCTTTAATCTTAACCATATTGGTTCGTGGTTATTTTGTTTTGAATGATATTGGTGTTTACAATAATTATCAGCCTTCTCAGCCAATCGAGTTCCCACACTCTGTTCACGCTGGTATAAACGGAATTGATTGTAAGTATTGTCATAACTCTGTTGAGAAGTCTAAATCTGCTGGGCTTCCAACGGTGAATGTTTGTATGAACTGTCACAAAGGAATTCCAGGAAACACAGACGCACAAAAAAACCAAATAGCGAAAATATATAAAGCCGCTGGGTGGGATCCAGAAGGTGCTGGAAAATATACTGGTAAAGGAGAACCTATTGTGTGGAATAAAGTACACGTTCTACCAGACCATGTTTATTTCAATCACCAGCAACACGTTGTGGTTGGCGGTTTAGATTGTAAGCAATGTCATGGTGATATGACCAAAGAAGGTTTGGCCCGAGTTGTTCCTGTACATGAATTAAGCGCTATTGAAGGCAATATTCCACTTACTAGAGCAACATTAACCATGGGGTGGTGTATAGAGTGTCACGGTTCAAAAGAAATTGCGAATGGAAACTTGAACACGTTGGGCTCGGGCTATTATGATGAAATACACAGACGTTTAACTAAGCACGGTAAATCACTATACCAAAGAATGTTGGTAGATGAGAAAGTTACCGTGAAAGAATTAGGTGGATGGGAGTGTGCTAAATGCCACTATTAATCTTAAAGTTGACAATACTATGAGTATGTTTGATAATAATAAAGGTGTTGAGAATATGAGTGCAAACCAAGACTATTTCGAAACGCGCGTAGATATGTCTGCTGAGCCAATCTCTGTAGATGAGTTTTTGGCAGATGAGCAAACACGCGAGTCCTCAACAAATAGAAGAGATTTCCTTAAGTTTTTAGGGTTTAGTGTAGCTGCAGCTACAGTTGCCGCATGTGAGGCCCCCGTTACTAAGGCAATTCCTTATGTTGTAAAACCTGAGGATATTACTCCAGGAAAGGCCAATTGGTATGCCTCGAATTACTATGATGGAAACACTTTTGCTTCTATTATGGTGAAAACTAGAGAAGGTCGTCCAATTCACATCAAAGGAAATAAAGATTTTGGCTTAGGTTCTGGCGGGATTTCTCCAGAGGTTGCTGCTTCTGTACTTTCATTGTATGACGGCGAGCGTTTGAAGTCGCCACTTGTGAATGGTACAGAATCCAAATGGTCTGATGCCGACGATGCCATCATTAAGTCATTAAATGGTATTAAGGATAAAGGGGGTAAGATTGCAATTGTAACAAACACAATCATCAGCCCAACAACACAAATGATTCTTGATTCATTTGTTGAGAAATTTGGGAATGTTGAGCACATCCAATATGACGCGGTTTCTTATTCGGCAATACGTTCTGCAAATGAAAAATCTTTCGGTAAGGCTGTAATTCCATCTTACGATTTTGGAAAAGCTGATGCCATCGTATCTGTTGGTGCAGATTTCTTGAATGGCTGGTTGATGTCTAACATCTACCGCGTTCAATATGCGAGCAATCGAAAGCCAGAGCATGGAGGTATGTCTAAGCACTTCCAATTCGAGTCCAATATGAGTATTGCTGGTGCTAATGCCGATGTTAGAGGCATGTTTAAGCCTTCTCAATACGCTTCTGTATTAGCGGCAATTTCTGAGGGTGTTGGCGCTGGTTCAATTCCAGGCGTGAATGCTGGTGATGCTAAAAATTCAAAAGAAGTTCAAGAGGCAATCGCTGCTTTGAAAGCGTCTAAAGGAAAATCATTGGTGGTTTGTGGTGAAAACAATGAGGCACTGCAAATGATTACAAATAAAATAAACCATCATCTTGGGAATTATGCTTCTAGCATTAATTTGAATGATGAAGTAAACTTGTTCCAATCACAGGATGCTGCCATGAATACATTGGTTGATAACGTGATTAAAGGAAAAGGTGTTGATGCGGTTATTTTCTATGGTTCAAATCCAGTTTATACGCATCCAAACGGTAAGGCCTTTGGTGATGCTTTAAGTAAAATTGGTTTGACTGTTTCTTTGGCGTTGTGGAATGATGAGACTGCGGCAAAATGTCAATATGTTTGTCCGGATCATCATAGTTTAGAATCTTGGAACGATTTCGCTCCTGTGAAAAGTTATTATGGTTTGGCTCAGCCAACAATCAAGCCAATCGACAATACTGCAGCTGCGCAAGAATCTTTCCTTGTATGGATGGGTGATGCTAACAGAGCGGGTAGAGAAAGTCGAGTTTATTATGAATATTTGAGATCTTCTTGGGAGAAGTTTGGGGCCACTTATGCTGATGCAGATTTAAGCTTCGAGGACTTCTGGAATCTCGCGGTTCATAATGGTATGACGGCGGGTCCAAAATTAGATGCTTCTCAACCAGATTTCTCTGCTGATTTGTCTGGTAAGTTGCCAAAAGCTGATGGTGTTGAAATTGTGATGTACACAAAAACATCTATGGGTGTTGGTGTTCAGGCAAATAACCCTTGGTTGCAAGAAATGGCTGACCCAATTTCAAAAATTACTTGGGACAACTACATCACCATGAATTATAATGAGGCTCAAGAGGCTGGTTATAATGTGGTTATGGATCAAGAGCATGGCGCTACATTGGCCAAGATTACAGTCAATGGAGTTTCCTTAGAATTGCCGGTTATTCCTTCTCCTGGTCAAGCGCGTGGCACTGTTGGTGTTGCCTTGGGTTACGGTAGAGGTGAAAACGGAGAACGCATCGGAAAAGGTGCATTCAAGACTAAAGAATATGGTGGATACGAAGAAAATGATGGCAAGCGAGTTCCTATTGGACAAAATGCGTTCAAATTCGTGTCTGTTTCAAATGATAATTTTGTTTATTCAGGTTCAGCTAAAGTTGAAAAGCAGTCAGGAACTTATCCTATTGCATCAACGCAGTTCCAGTTGACAGCTATGGGTCGTACTTCAATCGTTAAAGAAACCACGCTGGATTCTTTCTTGAATGAAGATCACATTGGTTATAACTTACCACATGCCTTAATGACACACCATGGCCCTGAGCCGGTGAGTAAATTTGACTTGTGGACTTCACACCCAGTTGAGCACATTGGTCACCGTTGGGCGCTGTCCATCGACTTGAACTCTTGTATTGGTTGTGGAACATGTTTGATTGCTTGTCAATCTGAAAACAACGTTCCTGTTGTTGGTAAAGATGAGGTACGTCGTGGTCGTGAAATGGCCTGGTTACGTATTGACCGTTACTACAAATCTGAAGATGAATTGGCGGTTGGTACTAAAAAAGAAGATTTCAACTTCACGCGATTAGAGAAAAACATCGATGAAAATCCAACGGTGGTTTTCATGCCGATGCTTTGTCAGCACTGTAACCACGCCCCATGTGAGACTGTTTGTCCAGTTGCTGCAACCACGCATTCTAACGAAGGGTTAAACCAAATGACGTATAACCGTTGTATTGGTACAAGATATTGTGCAAACAACTGTCCTTATAAAGTGCGTCGATTCAACTGGTTCAACTACCCATCTTACAAGAAGTTTACAGAAATCAATCCATCTCAGGATGATTTAGGTAGAATGGTCTTGAATCCTGATGTAACCGTTCGTACACGTGGTGTAATGGAGAAATGTTCTATGTGTGTTCAGCGTATCCAAGAAGGTAAGCTGAAAGCTAAAGTGGAATCTCGTCCAGTTGTTGATGGTGACGTAACTACAGCTTGTGCTGATGCTTGTCCTACACACGCCATCACGATGGGTGACTGGAATGATACGGGTTCTGCTGTTAGAAAGGCCTCATCTGAGCATAGAGCATATCAAGCTTTAGAAGAAATCGGTGTTAAACCAAATATTTGGTATCAAGTTAAGGTGAGAAACCACGAGAATCAAGAGCTTCGTGACCATCAAATTGCTGTAGCTAAAAAACGTCGTCACGACGAAGAGCGCTTTGCAAATCATGGACACGACGATCACAGCGAAGGTGGTCACCGCTAGGAATTAGTAAAGGAATATTGAACGATATAAAAACAGAAAATAATGCATAAGGAAGCTGCGATTAGAGAACCCCTTGTATTAGGCCACAAAACATTTCACGATGTTACGAACGATGTTTGTAAGCCTATCGAGGACAAAGCGCCAAGAATGTGGTATGTTTTATTTACCATTGCTGCTATTATCGGATTATACGGTGTGGGCTGCATTCTGTATTTGCTTGGCACTGGTATCGGTGTTTGGGGTCTTAACAAAACAGTAGGTTGGGCATGGGATATCACCAACTTCGTATGGTGGGTAGGTATCGGTCACGCCGGAACTTTGATTTCAGCCGTATTGTTGTTGTTCCGTCAAAAATGGAGAATGGCGATTAACCGTTCTGCTGAGGCGATGACAATCTTTGCGGTATTCATGGCTGGTTTATTTCCGCTGATTCACATGGGTCGTTTGTGGTTGGCATATTGGGTTTTACCACTTCCAAACCAGTTTGGTTCTTTGTGGGTAAACTTTAACTCACCTTTGCTTTGGGACGTGTTTGCGATTTCAACGTATCTATCGGTTTCCCTGGTTTTCTGGTACATCGGTTTGATTCCTGACTTTGCAACCCTGCGCGATAGAGTGAAAAATCCACTTTCTAAAAGAATGTATTCTTTGCTTTCTTTTGGTTGGTCGGGTCGTGCTAAACAATGGAACAGGTTTGAATTGGTTTCTTTGGTTTTAGCTGGTATTGCAACGCCACTTGTGTTTTCGGTACACTCGATTGTATCTTTTGACTTTGCTACTTCTGTGATTCCAGGATGGCATACTACGATTTTTCCGCCATACTTCGTTGCAGGTGCTGTATTCTCTGGTTTTGCGATGGTACAAACCTTGATGTTGATCATGCGTAAGGCGTTCAAATTAGAGGCTTACATTCACACAAAGCACGTTGAGTATATGAACATTGTAATCATGGTTACTGGTTCTATAGTTGGTGTGGCTTATATTACCGAGCTTTTCATTTCTTGGTATTCAGGTGTAGAGTATGAATCCTACGCGTTCATCAATCGTTTCTCAGGTCCTTATGCTTGGGCTTACTGGTCGATGATGACATGTAACGTGTTCTCTCCTCAGTTGATGTGGTTCAAGAAATTGAGAAGAAGTTTGTTGTTTACTTTTATTATTTCTATTGTAGTAAATATCGGCATGTGGTTTGAGCGTTTCGTAATTATCGTTACATCAATTCACAGAGACTACTTGCCTTCTTCTTGGAGCATGTTCTACCCAACGGCAATTGATATTGGAATTTATATTGGAACGATTGGTTTGTTCTTTGTTTTCTTCTTGTTGTTTGCTCGATTCTTCCCAGTACTTCCTATTGCGGAATTGAAAACAATCTTGAAATCTTCAGGGGAGTCATACAAAAACAATACAGAGTCAAATCACTAATCTAAAAAATTGAAAGATGGCAGATAGAATTTTTTATGCAATGTATGACGACGATGATGTGCTAAAAGATGGCGCAAAGAAAGTTGTTTCGCAAGGTATCAAGGTGAATGAGGTTTTTTCTCCATTCCCTGTTCATGGCATCGATCCTATTATTGGGGTTAAGCAGACAAGGCTTGGTATTATGGCTTTCTTATACGGTCTAACAGGTTTGATGTTGGCGACTATCGGAATGCGTTATTTTATGGTTGTTGACTGGCCAATGAATATTGGTGGTAAGCCAAACAACACTTATTTGGAAAATATGCTTGCTTTTATTCCTGTAACTTTTGAGTTTACGGTTTTGTGTGCGGCGCACATGATGGCGATCACATATTTCCTAAGAAACAAAACGCTTCCAGGCAGAAAAGCTGAGAATCCTGATCCTAGAACAACTGATGATAAATTTGTAATGGAGGTGCGGTTATCAGAAAACAGCCAGTTCACAGCAGATGAAATTGCTGCTATGTTGAAGGAAACTGGAATTATTGAATTGAACCAAAAAGAATTGAACTAACGGCATTTTGCCCAAAAATAAAGTTATGTTAAGAAGTTTCACAATTTTAGCATTCGTTTCAGGAGCCTTGTTGACTTCATGTAAGTCAAGTGATTCTCCTTTCTACGAATATATGCCAGACATGTATCGTTCTGCTGCAATTGAACCATACGTTGATTATGGTGAGGTTAGAGAGCGTTATGATGAAAATCGTGCAAATACGATTTCTGCAAAAGTTCCGCCTTTTGGTTCTATTCCTTTTTTTGGAACAGATAAGGAAGAGGTGCTTATGATGATGCCTTATCATAGAAAGCCAGCATTAGGAATGGATTTGACTCACAATCATTATGGTGCTGTTTTGGCAGCTGATTATGACAGTGAGTATTTGGCGTCAGCTAACGACAAGAACCCAATTAAACTTACTGAGGCTAATGCCGAAGATGTTATTAATTATGGAAAATCAGTTTACGCAAAACAGTGTCAGCATTGTCATGGTGAAGCTGGTGATGGAAAGGGACCAATGGTTGAGTCCGGTGCTTATTCTGGTGTACCTAATTATGCTTCTTTGATGATTGCAGAAGGACAAATGTTCTACTCAATCTATTACGGAAAAGGATTGATGGGGGCTCATGGTAATACGGTTTCTAAGAAAGAAATTTGGGCAATCATTCATTACATCAAGCGCCTTCAAGATGAAAATTATGGAAAATTCGGTGCAGCTGCCGTTGTAGCTGAGGAAACCGTTGAGGTTGAGGCGGCACAATAATTTTTGAATACATAAACATAGAAAACGAACGAGATGGAATTCAGTATTTCAAATAGAGCGAAAAAGGTCTTAGCAATTACAGCGATAGTTGGAGTTGTTTTGGCTGGAATAGGTATGGTTTACCATGCTAAGGATGGTCATTTGTTTCAACGTTTGATGGCAAACTTCCTTTTGGATGGCTTCTTTTTCTTTGCAATAGCATTAGGGGCTTTATTTTTCCTTGCTTTGGCTTATGCAACTGAAGCAGGTTGGTATGTTTATATCAAAAGAGTAATGGAAGCGATGACTGGATACATTCCAATTGGTGCTGCTATTCTATTGGTTGTGTTTTTGATTTTTATTTTCTCTAATGGGGCGCATGTTTATTTGTGGATGGATCCAGAAGTTGTATCAGAAGACCCTATTATTCAAGGCAAGTCCGCTTATTTGAATAAGGTGTTTTTTATGATACGTACTGTTATTTATTTGGGTGTTTTCTTCTTGTTCCAAAGAGGTTTCAGACAGCGTTCTCTCCAAGAAGATGCAGTTGGTGGTACAGAGATTCATTTCAAAAACTTCCGTAAAGGCGCCACATTCTTGGTGTTCTTCGCCGTGTTTAGTTCGATGTTCTCTTGGGATTGGTTGATGTCTATCGATGTTCACTGGTTCTCAACTTTGTTTGGGTGGTATGTTTTTGCTGGAGTATGGTGCGCATCTATGGTTGTTTTGATGATGCTTTTGCTTTACTTGCGCGGAAAGGGCTTGATGCCTAAGTTGAATGATAGCCACATACATGACGTTGGAAAATGGATTTTTGCGACATCTTTCTTGTGGTCCTATTTGTTCTTTTCGCAAATGATGTTGTACTGGTACGCAAACATACCTGAAGAGGTGATTTATTATTTCGATAGAATCAACGACTTTAAGTTCTTGTTCTTTGGTATGTTTATTATCAATTTTGCTTTGCCTATGGTGTTGTTGATGTCGCGAGAAGCGAAGAGACATGCGGGTATTTTGACCTTCGTTGGTTTGATAATTTTGGTAGGTCATTGGATTGACGTGTTTGTGATGATTGCGCCTGCCGGAATCGGTGCTCACGCTTCTATTACTGCTTTGGAAATTGGACTTTTCTTGTTCTTTGGTGCTTTGTTCGCTTTCATTGTTTTGAATACCTTGTCCAAAGCGCCCCTGATTCCTCAAAAGCATCCGATGTTAGATGAAAGTATCCATCACGAAATATAGTAGATTAGTAAATTTAATAATACAGAGATGAAGTTTATTGCCTTAATAGTCATTGTTTTAGCCATTATTGCGGTTGCACAGTTAACACGCATCTATGAGCTTACTTCGAAACTTCGAAATCGCAATGAGACAGACGTGGATTATCGTGATAATAAGTTGAATGCCAACTTGTTGCTGTTGTTCGGTATTGGCATGTTCGTGTCTTATATTTGGATGATTGCTAGATATGGCGCGGGTGGAAACAGTGTTGCTGCATCGGTTGAGGGTGTGGATTATGATTGGTTGTTTGCCGTTAATCTCGTGTTGATCAGTGTTATTTTCTTCGTTACTAATGGTTTGTTGTTTTATTTCGCTTGGAAATATCATGCAAGACCTGGTGCAAAAGCTTTTTATTATACACACAATACCAGATGGGAATTGGCTTGGACTGCGGCTCCTGCAGCGGTGTTGTCGGTGATTATCGTTATGGGTCTTGTTCAGTGGAAAGACAGAACTGGTGCGGCTGGTGAAAATGCGGTGGTTCTTGAATTATACTCCAAGCAATTTGACTGGGCTGTTCGATATGCAGGTCAGGACAATCAATTGGGTAAATTTGATTATAAGTTAATCAATACTGATAATCCATTAGGCTTGGCGACTTCTGCAACCATTGCTGCTCGTGTTGACGAGTTGAAAGCGGAAATTGAAGCTCTTGAGATTCGCATTAACGATAAGAATGTGGTTTATTCTGTTAATGCTTTGAACGAAATGAAAAATAATTTGGCAACAAAAGAGCGCCTTTATGTTCGTTTGTTGCAATTACAAGAAAATCACGACCCAGCTTGGGATGCTGCTGCACTAGATGATATCGTGCAACCTGCTAATATTAAACTTGTTCTTAAAAAGGGGCAGGAATATGATATGTACTTCCGCGCGCAGGATGTTATTCACTCAGCGTTTTTCCCGCATTTTAGAGCACAAATCAATACTGTTCCTGGTATGGTAACACGTTTGAAATTTACGCCAAGCATTACTACAAGAGAAATGCGTGAAAAAATGAAAGATGATAATTTCAATTACATTTTGCTTTGTAATAAAATTTGTGGTGCCTCTCACTCAAACATGAAGCTTACTGTTGAAGTCCTTGAGGAGGCTGAATACGACGCTTGGTGGGCAGAGCAAGTAGCAACAAAAACTTTTGGAAATAATTAATTAAGGTTTTAGCTTCTGGCATCTGGCTACTGGCGGACACTCTGTGTTGCCAGTCGATAACAGCCAGTCACCAGAAGCCTTTAAATAATAAATAATATGGCAGCTATTTCACACGACGCACACGGACATCACGAAGAAAGTTTTGTGTCCAAGTACATCTTTTCGCAAGACCACAAAATGATTTCGAAGCAGTTCTTATTGACTGCTATCGTGATGGGTCTTATTGCAATGATTCTTTCTACTTTGTTCAGAATCCAGCTTGGATGGCCTGAGCAGAGTTCGGATGTGTTGCACGCATTCCTTGGTGACCGTTGGGCGCCAAATGGGATTTTGGATAGAAACATGTACCTTGGTCTTGTTACCATGCATGGTACCATCATGGTGTTCTTCCTTTTGACTGGAGGTTTGTCTGGTACATTTTCGAATTTATTAATTCCATTGCAGATTGGAGCCCGAGATATGGCATCTGGATTCTTGAACATGCTTTCTTATTGGATGTTCTTTATATCTTCAGTGATCATGGTTATTTCATTGTTCGTTGAAACTGGTCCAGCAATGGCTGGATGGACGGTTTATCCTCCACTTTCAGCATTGCCGCAAGCTGTTCCAGGTTCAGGTTTGGGAATGACTTTGTGGTTGGTGTCGATGGCTATTTTCATTGCTTCTTCGCTTTTGGGATCATTGAATTACATCGTTACTATTTTGAACTTGCGCACTAAAGGTATGACGATGTTGCGCTTGCCGTTGACAATTTGGGCTTTCTTTGTAACAGCTGTTCTTGGTGTGCTTTCTTTCCCGGTTCTTTTGTCGGCAGCCTTGTTGTTGATTATGGATAGAACGATGGGTACCTCCTTCTATTTGAGTGATATTATTGTTGGTGGTGAGATGTTAGATAATACTGGAGGGTCTCCATTGTTGTATCAGCATTTGTTCTGGTTCTTAGGTCACCCAGAGGTGTATATCGTATTGTTGCCTGCTCTTGGTTTGACATCTGAAGTAATATCTACAAATGCGCGTAAACCAATCTTTGGTTATAAGGCCATGATTACCTCAATTTTAGGTATTGGTTTCTTGTCTTTTATAGTTTGGGCGCACCACATGTATGTAACTGGAATGAGTCCGTTCTTGGGTAGTTTATTTGTGTTTACAACATTATTAATTGCGATTCCTTCGGCGGTGAAAGTGTTTAACTATTTGACGACATTGTGGAGAAGTACCGCAATTTACACGCCGCAAATGTTGTTTTCAATAGCGCTTGTTTCTACTTTTATTACAGGTGGTGTAACAGGTATTATTCTTGCCGACTCGGCTTTGGATATCGCAGTGCATGATACTTATTTCGTTGTGGCTCACTTCCACGTGGTTATGGGTCTTTCTGCCGTATTCGGTATGTTTGCAGGTGTTTACCATTGGTTCCCTAAAATGTATGGCCGAATGATGAACCTCAGAATTGGGTATGTTCATTTCTGGCTTACTGTTATTTCTGGTTACGGTGTTTTCTTCCCGATGCACTTTGTGGGTATTGCTGGAGCTCCACGCCGTTATTACGATTATTCAGTTTATGAAGGTTTTGATATGAACCAGTTCAATATTATTATGGAATTAAATGTAATCATTTCTATTTTCGCTATCATTGGTTTGTTGGCGCAAGGCTTGTTCTTGTATAATTTCTTCTACAGCATTTACCGTGGACCGAAAGCAGTTCAAAACCCATGGAGAGGGAACACATTGGAGTGGACAACTCCTGTTGAGCATGTTCATGGCAATTGGCCAGGAGCGCTTCCAGTAGTTCATCGTTGGCCTTATGATTATAGTAAGCCTGGTGCAGATGAAGATTTCATCTTACAAACTGTGCCTCTGAAGGAGGGAGAGACAGAAGAACATTAGATATTACTTTTTGTAATTTGTTGAATAGCCTCGGGTAGTCCCGAGGCTATTTTTTTGTTCTTTTTGTTAGTATTTTTTGATAAAAAATATTGAAACGCAGCATTTTCACAATTTTTTTGATTCAATTTTTTTGTAACACATTGTTTGTAAGCGCCTTGTGTTTTTTAACAATTTGTATGCTTGCACAACGAATTATTTTTTTGCGAAGTTCTTTCGTTGTAGTTTTGTGTCCCAAAAGATTTAGGCTCGCCATGGCTTGGAATCGTTGGAATTGTTAATTATTCAATTGACCGAACATGGTGTTTGATTTTATTAAAAGACATTTGAACTATATTTTTTTGCCACTATGCATTATATGTGTTAGTCCAGTTTGGTCTTTTAATAGTACTCTGATGTTTTTCCCCTCGACTGTTTCTTGTAAAAATTCCCCTAACCCCAAGCAGGTTTGGATGGACTATGCAGTAAAGCGTTTGTCCTCCGTGGATTCAGTGCCAGAAACAGCTCGAGTTTTTGCACAACAGCTTACTGCATTTAATGATTTCTACAAGTTAGAGTTTCAGGTAAGAGGAGAAGGTTTTATTCGATTTGATAATGGAGACTGGATCTGTTTTATCACCCATTCCTCACATGATAATGAAGAAATTGGCGACGTCACTGTTGCGCGTGACAACCATGGCCGTATTTTTTACAACAAAGGACACATCTGTGGCGGGGTGATTTCATTTTTTACAAAAGAGCGTAACGTAAAGTTAAACGCGCACACGTTTTTTGATATTTTTTTATCTGACTCAGACAATGAGGTTTGGGTTCAAATGATTTTGCATTAATTTTTAACTGTTATACAGGTTTTATGAAAAACACAATTTTAGCAACAAGGGGATTTTTGGCAGAGCGATTGACTAGTTCAGCTAATAAATGGAATTCATTAGTGAAGTCGGGCTTGTTAGCTTTGGTAGTTCTATTTGGTTTGTTAGCTCAAATCAATCTGTCAAATGCTCAAAGTTTTGATTTGTATGCTTTTAGGGGCAATATCACCAATAATTTCTACCGTTACAATGTACAAACAGATTTTTGGATTACCTCCACGTCTGATTTCAATGGGGCTCCAAGTGTTGCCCCAAACACAGTAAATAGTGGCGGTGCGCTTGTGGCTACCGATAATTTTATTTACGGATTAAGAGGTAATGGCACGAACAATTTCTGGCGTTATGACGCGGTGACAGGCACATGGTCATCAATGGCCAATGCTCCAGCCAATGTTGCTGCGGGTGGCGCATTAGTTGTTGTTGGAAATTTTATATATGCAACGCGAGGTGGGTCGAATAACTTTTGGCGCTACGATATTGCAGCGAACACATGGTCATCAATGGCAAACACCTTAGCAAATATTGGTACAGGTGGTGCTTTAACCACAGATGGCACTTTTATTTATGCCTTTAGAGGAGGCAACACCAGTACTTTTTACAGATATGACATAACAACGAATACGTGGACGACTATGGCTGCCACACCGGCAAACATAAATGCTGGTGGTGCGCTTGTAACTGTTGGGTCATTTATCTATGGAACGCGCGGTGGTGGTCAAAACACTTTTTATCGATATGACATTGTTGCCAATACTTGGAGCAGTATGGCCAACGCGCCGGCAACTTTAGATTTGGGTGCTTCAATCGAGTTTATTGGTAATGATATATATGCACTCAGAGGGGGCAACAACACCAATTTTTATCGTTATTCGATTTCTTCAAATTCTTGGACAACCATGGAGCCTACACCTGCCACAGTACAAGGTGGTGGCGCTTTGGTTAAATTTAGAATTTTAGAGTCAGATTTGGCAGTAACCAAAACCGCCACCCCTCCAGCAGGTGTGAATTACAATCCTGGAGAGGCAGTAAGCTTTAATCTAACCGTAACCAACAATGGCCCGGACAATGCGGCTAATGTAGAGGTTTTTGATTTACTTCCAGTTGGTTTGAATTATGTTAGCCATTCTGGCGGGACATATAACCAAACAACCGGTGTTTGGACAATTGGCCTGTTGAATAATGGTCAATCAGCGGCATTAACCATCAACTGTGTAATTGCGCCTGCCAACCAAAGCGCAGGTCTTACAATAATTAATACGGCCTCTTCATCATCTAGAAATGCTGATCCAAATGGAGCCAACAGTTCGGCTAGTGTTAGTTTGCCCGTGAATGGAGCAGATTTGTCAATTACAAAAACAGGCTCTTCTCCTTCTAACCCGATTATGGAAGGAAACACTATCAATTATGTAATCACAATAACCAACAATGGTCCTAACAGCGCAAATGCCATAGAAGTTATTGACTTGTTGCCTTTAAGTTTGACATACGTCGGTTCTACGGTTTCTCAAGGGACATTCAACAGCGCCTCTGGCTTGTGGAGCGTTGGTGCATTGGCCAATGGAGCCTCAGCAACCTTAACAATCGAGACGACAGTGTTCCAAGGTGGTGTAATTACGAATACAGCCACAATTGTAGCCTCTTCTGAAGGGGATGGCAACACGTCAAACAACATTGCAACGTCGAATATATCAACATTGAGAACGTTTGCTGCTGGTGCTTGCATCATAAGTATGAATGGGCAAACAACAGGTACTAATGCCCAACAATACAATGCTAGTTTAAAGCCCTATGGCTTGGTATATGATTTGGTAAAAAACAACCAGATACCGGTGTATTGGATTATTAATCCAGGTAAATCGTTTGTAAGTGAAACTGCTAAAACAGACCAGATTGACTACACCATTAACGGTGTTGATTACATCAGTAGTTTCTTTGTTATTCCGGCAGAGTTTGCTTCTTTACCTTCAGTACAAGCCATTGTTAATTCATGGGTGTCTAGTCACGCTGGCTTGGTTGTAAATTGTAACCAACCAGCATTTACTGTACCAGTGCATGCAATGTTGACAAGTATGCCACGTGTGGCATTGGACACCCAAAATGGCAGTATTGCTGTTACATCTTTCTTTCAGGCCTCACGTTCAAATGTGGCTCAGTTTTTTAACTCTAATCCTGATTTAAGTCCTTATTACACTAAAACACCTGCTCAGCTTAACACCTGTGATGATATTTATATCATGCCACACGCAGACCCACACCAATGGACTGCGGCAACGCGTGGCGCATTCAATAGTTTTATTGAGTCTGGTGGTTGGTTGTATGGAGCCTGTCATGCGCCTAGCTCATTAGAGGGGCTTTATCCTTACAATGGTTTAACTGGCATGCATTTGTTAACCAATAATGGACTGGTTCCTTGGGGGGACCACAACAATTCACCAACTCCTCCATACAATTACAGAGTTGGTTCAGGGCAGTATTATCCAAACATTGCTTCTGACCCATTTATGCAGTACAGGGCGATAACCGATGGTGCGCTTCAAAATGGTTCTGAACGAATGTATGTGCCTTTACCAGCAGGATGGAGAGGCACTACAAGTATTGCTGTTTGGGACCCCGATCATGTCCAAGCGCCGGGGCCTTATCCGACTGGCGCGGTAGGTATTGTGACATACGGGCGTTCTTTTGGAAACCCTAATTTGGGGATGATTTTGTACCAAGCTTCTCACTCGTTTAACGGGGGCACAGTAACGGAAAATATTGGTGCAGCTCGCGTTATAGGCAATTTATGGTTCCAAGCGGGCGTGGAAATGCGTCCAGAAATACAACCTGCGGTGTTGATTACAAACCCTGTATATTCTGGCAATACGGTTTCGTTCTCTATTGCCGTAGACAATATGCCGAATTCAACTACGCAGAGCATCACATGGACATCAACTTGTGGCGGCACGTTTAGTGTGCAAAACTCATTGAACACCGTGTTTACCTTGCCTGTAGTTCAAACTGAGACGGTTTGTATAGTAAGGGTGGTGGTTACAGACAATTGTGGTCGTGCAAACTTTCAAGCATTCCCATTAACGATATTGCCAAGCTCAGATTTGCAGGTTGTTAAAACAAACAACAATCCCGCACCTTTTGTGGGTTCTACTGTTCAGTTTACGGTCGTGGCTACTAACAACGGTCCAAGTAACAATACAGGTGTTCAAGTTCAAGATTTATTGCCTTCAGGTTATACTTTCCAAAGTGCTACTGTTACTGCCGGTTCTTACAACTCAGGTACTGGTTTGTGGACTATAGGCAACTTAGACAGTGGAGCAAGTGCAACGCTTACAATTAATGCAATTGTTCTTGGATCAGGAACTTATGCCAATACGGCAACAATAACGGGAACTGTTTTTGATCCTGATTTAACAAACAATACTTCAACTAGCACACCGGTTCCGGTTTTACAAGCGGATTTGAGTGTTGTAAAAACGGTTAATAATGCTACGCCTATTGTTGGCACCAATGTAGTGTTTAATTTGGTTGCTAATAATGCGGGCCCTAGCCCTGCAACAGGTGTGGTTTTGAACGATTTACTGCCTTCAGGTTATACATATGTAAGTTCTACAGTTACGCAAGGTACTTATGTTTCAGGAACAGGCGTTTGGACAATTGGTAGCATGGCTGTTGGTGGTAGCGCTACGCTCACAATTACAGCTACTGTATTAGGCACTGGAAACTATACCAATACGGGGACAATAACAGGGAATCAACCAGACCCTAATCTTTTAAACAACACTTCATCTGTAACACCAGT
>DIUF01000111.1:0-19967 GCA_002422285.1 Flavobacteriales bacterium UBA6165
TTGGGTCTCGACACCAACTGACTTACCTTAACTTGTTGCGTTAAAGGTGAGCTGTCTCGTTCTACTAAAAAATCATTTATCAAATCCGGAGGCAAACCCTCTGTCTTCGCAATTTTCAAAGCTCCACTTACTCGTACGGCCTTTTCCTCAAAAAAACGAAGCTGATCATCGTTAATCATGCCCAGTTCATGGCCCTTATGCACAAGACGGAAATCCGCATTGTCTTGACGCAATAGAATTCGATACTCGGCACGTGAAGTAAACATACGATATGGCTCTTCCGTTCCCTTGGTAATCAAATCATCAATTAACACACCAATGTAGGCGTCATCGCGATTGAGAATAAAACTATCCAAATCATGAACCGCAGCGTGAGCATTCACACCAGCTATTAATCCTTGACAAGCCGCTTCCTCATAGCCCGTTGTGCCATTAATTTGACCAGCGAAGAACAAGTTCTTCACCAATTTCGTTTCAAGTGTGTGCTTCAATTGTGTTGGCGGGAAATAATCGTACTCAATGGCATAGCCAGGTCGAAACATTTTCGCGTTCTCAAACCCCGCTATTGAACGCAATGCTTTTTCTTGAACATCTTCCGGCAAGGACGTGCTGAAGCCATTAACATAAATTTCCACAGTATCCCACCCTTCAGGCTCAACAAATATCTGATGCCTATCGCGCTCCTTAAAACGATTTATCTTGTCTTCTATAGAAGGACAATAACGTGGCCCTGTAGATTGAATCGAGCCATTGAACATAGGGCTTCGATCAAAACCCTCTTCTAATAAAGCATGCGTGGTTGGATTTGTGTAGGTGATATGACAAGAACGTTGCTTCATCAAAGGCTTAGTGTCCCAAAAGCTGAATTTCGCAGGATTCTCGTCACCAAACTGCTCCTCCATCAATGAATAATTCAACGAGCGGCCATCAATTCGAGGGGGCGTGCCCGTCTTCATCCTTCCGGACTCAAATCCAAACCCATGTAGAACCTCGGTAAGACCATAAGAAGCCTTTTCCGCTGCTCTACCGCCGCCAAATTGTTTTTCGCCAATGTGAATCAACCCATTGAGAAAAGTTCCATTCGTTAGGACTAAGGCTTTCGCCATAAAATCCATGCCCATAGAAGTTCGAATACCAGAAATGCTCTCGCCATCAACAAGAACTTCAACAACCATGTCTTGCCAAAAATCTAGATTTGGTGTTGACTCCAAAAGAAGTCTCCATTCCCAAGCAAACATCATCCTGTCGTTTTGTGTTCTAGGAGACCACATGGCAGGCCCTTTACTGCGGTTGAGCATTCGAAACTGGATTGCACTCTTATCCGAAACAATACCCGAGCCACCACCTAGTGCATCAATCTCGCGCACAATTTGACCTTTAGCCACCCCACCCATGGCTGGATTACACGACATCTGACCTATTACACCCATGTTGGCTGTAATCATCAAAACACTTGAGCCGCGTTTAGCAGCGGCCAAGGCGGCTTCGCAACCCGCGTGACCCGCGCCAACAACAATAACATCGTAAATTTTTTTCATGGTTTCACGTGAAACAAAAGGAGCGCAAAAATACACATAGAGAACCAGTAAATCGTTTCACGTGGAACAATTCACAAAAACGGATTACTCAAAACGGATAAAAAATGGTCTTCGGCAGCACGCATCTCCAAAGACTCGTCTTCTGACTTATCACCCAAACCACATAAATGGAGTACGCCGTGCAAAACAACACGAAACAACTCAACGTGATATGCCGATCCATATAACTCAGAATTACTCATAACAGTGTCCACCGAAATGATCAAATCACCGGAAACAACATCGCCATCACAATAATCGAAAGTGATAATATCTGTATAATAATCATGATCCAAATACTGATTATTCACCGCAAGGATATAGGCGTCTGAACAAAACACCAAGGAAATATCACCAAAATGCTTTCCCTTTGTGCTTAACAACTCAGAAATAGAATCCTCCAAAAACTCGGCTTGAACCTCAAAGGAAGCCACATCCTCGAACAAAACATCAACGGGCATGCAAGTGGAATGTTAGGTAAACCTCATTGCCCTGATCATTGTTTGAAACCTCATCTGCCAGAGCACGCATAATGAAAAGCCCCCTACCACCAGGAACATCCAACAGGTCATCTGACAGTTCGGTGCTCAACAAATCATAGTCATAACCACGACCTTGGTCACGAACAACAAACACAACAGAGGAATTCTGATGATAAACAGAAACGCTAATGGGCAATTGCTCATCACGATTGTTTCCGTGCACAAAAGCGTTATTCAAGGCCTCAGAAACACTTATAACAATATTAGACGTAAGCTCTTCATTGAGCGCCAATTCCTTTGCAACGTCATCAACGAAGCCATCCAAAAAAGTTAAGAAACCCTCAGAACCTTGTACCGAAGTTTCGCGTAACAATTCTCCAACCATATATCAATTTGATAATACTCGATTATAATACTGGAGCGCCATCTGTCTGTAATACGCATTCAGCCCAGGTGTCTGAACGCGTAATTGCTCGACTTCACGCTCTTTCTTTCTCTTATACTCATCAAAACGAATAAGGTTACGCTCATAATCGTCATTAGCAGGAGTTGATTGTCTAGACTCATCTAACTCACGCTCCATTAAGGCCTTTTCGCTTTCCAAAAGCCTAGTTAAAATCTCCTGCTGACGCTTAATTAAATTCTGATAATTTCCGTTTACAAGATCACGCTCCTGCTTGTCCAACTCATCAATAAGCGGATTAAGAACATCTCCGCTACCGCTACCGTCTTTGTTCAACTCATTCCTCATCTCCTCCAGCTTCTTTCTCATCATCGCTTGCTCAGCCGCCATTCTCGCCACCTCCCCGGATGACATCCCAGGAATCGGCATGGGCGACCCTGACCCACCAGGAGAACCACTACCACCGGGATTCTGCTTGCCGTCTTGACCACCAGGGCTCATTCCGTTCTTCATTTGATCCATCTGTTTCTTGAGAGCATCCTTCATGTTTCCCATCCCTTCACTAGGCTTCGAGCCTTTACCCCCAGGATTATCACAAGACCCATCACCACCCTCCATACCCTGCGTGTCTTGCTGCATTTGTTCTAAAGCCTCATTGAGCATCAAAGCCAAATTATTATATGACGTCATAACGTATTGTTGATTAACCCCTGTTTCCCTTGCTCTTCGCTCATGCATATTTGGAGTAACATTCCTAAAATTCAAAGCAATTGTCTTTAGCTCCTGATCAACTAAAGAGCCTAAATTCGGTACACGCTCTACAAGGGCAACCAAACTATCTCGAACAACTGCATGGTCATCCATGATTTTTCTTTGTTCTCGCGTCAAACGCGTATAGGTTGGGTCCGAGACTTGCGTTTTTTGCATCTCTAACATCACTCGTTCTTGATCAAAAGACAACCTCATTAAATTGAAAAGTATAGACCGCAAAGTATCAATATCTTCACCCTTTTCCTTCTTCTTTTGAGCATCCATTTGCGCCTTCATGCTGTTTTTCATCTTCTGCATCTTGTCAGCAGCGTTTTTTTGAGGATCATTAGCCTTACTGTCCTTCCCCTTTTCCAACTTGTCCTTGGCGTCATTCATGTCGTTCTCAATCTCATCTCTCAAATCATCCAAGAAATCCAAATCCATTGGGCGCTTCAGATCTTCATTTTTATCACGAATCTCATCTAACTCTTCCATCAACTTCTGAAAATCCTCATTTAATTTATCCTGCAACTCTTTTTCGTTTGAGCCCATCTCCTTAGACAAATCATCTTGACGCTTTTGCAATTCATCTAAATCACCCAAGGCCTTTTCTATACGTTCCTCAACCTCCATACGCTTGAGCATCTCCATGGTTCGGTCCAATTGGTTCATCATTTGCTCATTCGTCAACTCAAAGTCCTTCATCAACTCCTCCATCTGCAATTGATTGTTTTGCTGCATGAGTTCTTGCATTTTCTGAAGTAAATCACGTAACTCATCATCCATGAGTTGTTCAAACAGCTTATTAAGCTCTTCTTGCTTCTTCAATAATTCCTCATCCACCTGGTCGAAACGCTTTTGGTCTTCGATAGTTTGATTCAGATTTTCCATTTCCGTCTGCATCATTTGTTGCAGTTGCATTTGTTGCAGCTGAAGACGCTCCAACATTTCCTGTTTCTTCCAAGCGGGCACATTTCTATTCAAATTGGCCTTCCTGAACTCATCCATTGAGCGCTGGAAACGCAACATTTCCTTTTGCACATCTGAAACCCCGGCTTGCGCATTTTGAATAGCCTCATTACGTTGATCGGCCAATTCCTCAGAACTCGGCACCCTATACTCATACCTAGTGCTCAATGAGCGCTTGGGGCCGTTTACGCCGTCATTATCATACACCTCGAAAAAATAGTTCACCACGTCACCAGAACGCAAACCAAGATTATTAATATCAAGCATATGATAAAAAACACCGCCCATTCTCATCATTGGAGGAATTGGAACACGAATCACATTAAGCTTTCCTTCAGCGGTTCTAGTTTCTATTATAAAATTCAAAGCACTGACGCCATAATCATCCCGTGCCTCCCCGTTAAAGAAAAACAAACGTGTGTTCACAGAATCCGATGAACGCCTTACATCAATGGATGGGTACAAATCGGGAATAACGTCAACACGTTTTTCAACAGTCACATCAACACCACTATACTTGTTCTTCCAATTGAATAAGACGTCCTGAGAAGACATAAATCGATACTCAATATTTATTCCCGATGATACGCGAAAAACAGAGTCTACAAACTTAACACTCCCTTCCTGAGCGTTTTTTAACAGGCCCTTGAACCGAACCTTTGTGCCTTGAGGGACAGCAAGCATAACAGGATTATCAATAGATTCCGTTGGGCGACCTAAATAACTAGGATAAATTAAATCCACAGACAAACCAGATAAAACCGAACTTCCAAAAACAGGTAATTCGAATGAACCAGAGATAAAATCTGCAGCCACAAAATGAAACCTCAAATTTTCACGAAGCTTTGGCACAACGAACGAATACTCATTCTTGCCGACCTCCTTCATCAAAAAGCGTCCGTAATTCGATTGTAAAAACACTTTACCCGGAATATCCTCTCCTTTAAGCTTAACCCTCAATTCCACATCAGAACCCTCTTCAACAGCACTCAAATCATTCATTAAAACGAAATCAAACGGAGCCTCAGGTAAATAAATAGCGGAATAATTTAAAATTCTCTCAGAACCTGATGTGATGATCTTAGGATTAGTCAAAAGCAAAACCAAAAAAACCATTATCACAGGAAACAAAAACCACAAGTAACGTTTATTCTCTCTCAAATCGATGGCCGTTGAAAAAGGCTTCCGCGTTAATTCGATTGATTTCTGTTCAATCGCCGCAATAGCCAAACTGTTGTCCCTAAAACCAGCCAATTGCAAAGTATTCAAGACCTTGTCCTCAATACCTGGAATTAAGTTGCCTATCATTTTACTCGCTTCCTCGTAAGACAAGCGCCGACCAACTTTATTAATCTTCAACAGGGGATTGAGAATAAAAAACCAAAACGAGAAACAGACAATAAATAAAAAAGAAAATAACAATAAGGCGCGAAAACCAGAAGATAGCAAAGCGAAATATTCAATATTTACAAACAGTAAAAACACACCAATGGTCAAGGCTAAAAACAATAAACCACCGCGAATCAAACGATTCACGTAAAACTTTTTTATAAAATCTTCTATCCTCTCAAGAAGTTGCGCAAAACCAATCATAAACTCTGTTGTTAGAACCTACTAAATTAGATAAAACGAATAACACCAACGATTTATTAGCAAAAATCATACAAAAAGAAGATCAGATAAAATTAAGCAGACCAAAAGCATTAATTTTGCAGAAAAAAAATGAACCAACCCATTCGCGTAAGGTTTGCTCCCTCACCAACAGGACCACTGCATATAGGTGGAGTAAGAACAGCACTCTATAACTTTTTATTTGCCAAGAAAAACAATGGCGCATTCATCCTTCGAATAGAAGATACAGACCAAACGCGACTTGTTGAGGGAGCAACTGCATACATACTAGACTCGTTAAAATGGTGTGGTATAATGCCTGATGAGGGTCCAGAAGTGGGTGGGGACTATGGTCCATATGTACAATCCGAGAGAAAAGAAATTTACCAAAAATACATACACGAACTCATTGCAAGCGGTCATGCATACTACGCTTTCGACACACAAGCAGAAATTGAGCAAAAGAGGGCATCGGAAAAAGAAAACGGCAACGCCAACTGGCAATATGACGCATCAACCAGGATGCAAATGAGAAACAGCTTAACACTTGGGGAAAATCAAACGGCAGAACTAATAGCCTCTGGTGCTTCTTTCACTATAAGAGCCAAAATAGAACCTAACCACACCATTGTTTTTACAGACATTATACGTGGAAAAGTGTCTGTTAATAGTGAGGTTCTGGATGATAAGGTTCTATTCAAAAGCGATGGGCTACCGACCTACCATTTCGCTAACATCATAGACGACCATTTGATGAAAATCAGCCATGTCATTCGCGGTGAAGAATGGTTGCCATCGACGGCATTGCACACACTACTCTACTCCTTTTTCGGCTGGGATGCTCCACTATTCTCTCACCTACCACTCATTTTGAAACCCGATGGTAAAGGAAAACTGTCCAAAAGAGACGGTGACAAAATGGGCTTCCCAGTTTTCCCTTTAAACTGGCAAAGTGCTGATGGCGAAACCTACACAGGCTTTAGAGAACAAGGGTATTTACCTGAGGCTTTCATTAACATGTTGGCGTTATTGGGTTGGAATCCTGGTACCGAACAAGAGCTATTTGGCCTCAGTGAGTTAGAAGAAATATTTAGTCTAGAAAAAGTGAACAAGTCTGGTGCGCGTTTCGACCCCGACAAAACAAAATGGTTTCAACAACAACATCTCAAAACTCAGAGTAATGCTACAATTCTGAACAGCATAAAATATTCGTTACCACCGAACCAATACACAGAACTACAACTGGAGTCCATTTGTGGTTTGATGAAAGAACGTGTTGTTTTCGCCAACGACATTGTGAGGGAAGCACCTTACTTCTTCACAGAGATTAACGAATATGACACAAAAACAATTGAGAAAAAATGGAAAGACAATAGCGCTGAACTTTTACAGGCATTGTTGTCAGATTTTAACCAAATTGGTGATTTCACAGCACACAATATTGAAGTATGCTTCCATGAATTCATTAACAAGCGAGAAATCGGACTAGGACAGCTTATGCCTGTATTGCGCCTCTCACTCACGGGGCTTGGTAATGGACCGCAAATTTTCGAAATAGCTGCTGTTTTAGGAAAAAGCGAGGTACATAAAAGAATAGAAAAAGCCATCTCACAGATTTCAATCGCATGAAAAAACACATCATCGAAGTAAATCAAATCCGTTTATATGCCAATCACGGATGCTTACCTGAAGAAGCCATGATAGGTTCAAAGTACACCGTAGATGTATTCATAGAAACTGACTTTAGCAAATCAACAGAAACCGACGACTTAATTGACACCGTTGATTATGTAATTATAAATCAGATTGTTAAAAACGAAATGGCAATCCGATCAAGGCTATTAGAACAAGTAGCACAAAGAATTGTAGTCGCATCCAAAAAGGCCTGTCCAGAAATTCAACTAATTCGCGTAAAAATTTCAAAATTGTGTCCACCAATCAACGGTGATGTACAAGATGTATCAATAATTATAGAAGAGGCTTGGTAGTAAAGCATTTTTTTATATTTTTGTCGACCCTATAAAGGGTCCTGTGGCCGAGTGGCTAGGCAATGGTCTGCAAAACCATGTACAGCGGTTCGAATCCGCTCGGGACCTCAAAGATTGCCCTAACGACGAAAGGAGTTAGGGTTTTTTTATGGGCGTATGTCAAATGAAATTTGAACATAAAGCCAATAAAAAGACCCGACGCTTTTTGCAAAAAAGCAGGGCAATCTTTGTAGGAGAAATAAACATCTACGGTTCATAGAATAACCCGCTCGGGACCTCAAAGATTGCCCTAACGACGAAAGGAGTTAGGGTTTTTTTATGGGCATATGTACAATGCGATTTATGTGCTAATCTGATTAAACGACCCGAAATCCTTTGCAAGAAGAAAAGAAATGAAGATTTTTAATAGAACTTTGTTTGCCTCCAAAAAAAATTAATTTTGCACAAAATTAAAGCCATGAAAAAAGCCATTCTCTTATTAAGTGCCATCGGATTATTTCACACATCACAAGCACAATACCGCCCTGAAGTTGGAGTTGAATTGGCCGCAGCATCATTAAGTTCATTAGGAGGAACGGTTGGAGGCGCATTAAGATTTGGCATGGGCGAAGCTTACGGCGAACACAACGAAGGTGTGGCTTTCGGGGCCATTATTCGCTATCAATATCTTTGGAATACGAACAATTTTACTGGTATGGGAACCTC
The DNA here is from genome assembly GCA_002422285.1 of Flavobacteriales bacterium UBA6165. GTDB lineage: Bacteria > Bacteroidota > Bacteroidia > Flavobacteriales_D > Crocinitomicaceae > UBA6165. Next base: position 8,486 of record DIUF01000111.1, read on the forward strand.
TGGGGCCATGTATGGAGCCGGAGCATATTACCATTACAGATTTATGGAGTGGTTTTTTGTTGGCGCCGAAATGGAATATATACGCAATCCATTTGTGTTTCCTGCTTCACCAAACCAACCTGTTAGAAAATGGACATTGGCTGCCTTTGTTGGAGGTGGCGCATCTAAAGATTTCGATTGGGTTCGCATTAATCTCGGTGTACAATATGATATCGCAGATGCGCTCCGAGACCCTTTAAGACCTTCACCTTTTAGAAACCAGTATTTTATTCGATTGTCTAATCCAGCACAGCCAGGAGCAGGCGGACAATACTTACCAATTATCTACCGATTAACTTTCTTTTTTCCTATTGGATAAGACTAACTTAATTTCTCCAAAGCCCTTCTCAATGATGCAATTGCGTCTTTAACGTCTTGTTGTGTGGTTGTTCCCACAGACAATCTAAACCAGGGAGAGGTTCTAGGCGAACCAAAAGCGTAAAAAGGCACAATGGCTACTTTGGCTTCATTCAAAACGTAAGCAGCCACATCTTCAATTGCGCTCAACACTTGCCCGTCTTGCGTGGTTTTGCCCACTAAATCCAATTTAATTGTCAAATAAATAGCTGCTTGTGGTGGAATGGAATCTACAGCATGTCCTGCATGTTTCAAGGTTTGCATGCCCTCGTAAAACCCTTGCAAACGCGCCTTAATTTCTTGTTTAAAATCTACAATGAAACTATCAATCGCATCATTTTGAACCATGTATTCAGCGGTAGCCACTTGTTCCGCTTTAGGCGCCCATGCTCCAATATGTCCCAAAACCGACTTCATCTTACCTACTATTCGCTCAGGACCGAACGTCCAACCCACTCGCACACCTGTAGCAGCAAAAGCCTTAGAAATTCCATCCACAAAAATGGTGTAATTTCTCATTTCCGGGTAAAGTGATACGGGGTCCACGTGAGTAATGCCATCAAATGTTAGCAAAGAATAAATCTGATCATACATCACATAAAGCGGCTTTTTATCGGCTCCTCTACGCTTATTTTCTGCTAAAACCAATTCACAAATTTCAGACAAAGCCTCTTTGGTGAATGTCGTTCCAGTTGGATTCAAGGGCGAGCACAAAGCAAGTAAATGTGCGTCTTTTACAAAAGGTGCTATTTCCGCAGCTGTTGGCATAAAATTGTTTTCAGCTGTGGTTTCAATGCAAAACTGTTTGGCACCCATCAAATGACAATAGTGGTTGTTGTTCCATGATGGTGTAGGATAAATAACACCATCTCCTGAGTCTAAAAGAACTTTGTAAATGGTATAAATTATTGGGCGNNCGCAACAGCGTTTCTGAGTTCCAACATACCATCACCCGCAGGATAATTGGTGTGGTCATTCTCATAAGCTTGCAAAATTGCAGCTTTCAGCTCAGCAGGAATTGGAAAAATCTTGGGGTCAAAATCACCGATAGTGAAATTATAAATCGTTTCACCATTGCGAATTTTAGTGTTTATTTCACCCGCTAATTTGATGATTTCTGATCCCACCAAACCTTCTGCCATTTCTGAAGTGGGTAGAAAAACTGCTTGCTGCTCCATGTGCCTTAAGATTTAAGCCACAAAGATAGTGCGATAAATGAATTTGAAAACAAAACATGAAAGTCCAAATTTGTAAAGTAAAATACTCCAAATTTGTAAAGTGAAATACTTAAAGTTTGTAAAGTGAAACACTCCAAATATGAAAAGTAAAGAATAAAGTGCAGGCTAAACCAACCCCCTACTTCCTCATCAAGAAAACAGAACCCGGTTGGGGCTTTATCGACTCTCCGCTTAACGTTGTCGAGAAAATGGTGTACAAGTAGGTTCCCTCAGGAGCTTCTGAACCGCCCATTTGTTCGCCACGCCAGATAAAATTTGGATCCGTTGATGTGTAAACCAATTTTCCTGAACGCGTACGAATTTCAATTTCAAAAGAACCTAAATCCTTGCTTTGGATGGAAAACTGACCTGCGTCACCAGGCAAATTAGGATTAAAAATTTTGACAAACGCATGAGGAAAATGAATCTGCTCCAATGTTTTCTCTTCCGATTTATTTGGTGCAATCAGTATTTCTAAATTCAATTTTTCTGTTGGTGCCGGTTCGAAAGTTGCATATTGTGATTGTGTAGATTTTACAAAACCATCCTCAGGCTCAATAAATTCTTGTGGAACAAAATAAAGTGTTGGCTCATTAACGATCAGATCTTCTCGTGGTGGTTCAAAATCAAGCCAGATAATATCACCGCCACCTAGCGTTTCTTCTGGCGGAGCGTTGGTATTAATCTTATCCGTTACATCGTCAACCAAAGTAGAACCAATATCTGTGTTTTGGTCTGTTTCCAACTGAAGCGAACCTGATTGTATCATTTTTTCATCTAAAAGATGTTCTCTTTCGTTTTGAATACCGTTGTTGCTCGCTGAATCAGAATTGTTGTTGACAACAAACCAAGAGGTCACCGAAACCACCAAAACGCCGACAAATGCTGCCGCAGCAATTTTAGAAGTTGTCCAAAACACCGCTTTACCAATACCAGCACCTGCCGCCACTTTGTTCCAAAGCTCAGCGCGCACAGGCATTTCGAAGTTTTCCAACTTCTCTTGAAATAGTTTTTCTATGTTATTAAAATCGCTCACTGCTAAATTTTATTTCTTCTAAACACTTTTTAATATAAGTTCTTGCTCTCAAAAATTGAGATTTAGATGTGCTTTCCGTGATGTTTAATTTTTCTCCAATCTCTTTGTGGCTATACCCTTCAATTGCAAACATGTTAAAAACAACGCGATAACCATCTGGTAGTTTTTCCAATATTCCCATTAATTCTTTGGCAGACATCTCATCTAGAGGAGATTGCGGGGGTGCGCTGATATTGGGCAATTCGTTTACATCTTCATGAAACGCATGCTTTTTATTCTTTCGCATGTTATCCAAAACAGTGTTCACCATTACCCTTCTCAGCCAACCACCAAATGAACCTTCATATTTATACTCTGCTAATTTGGCGTATATTTTTACAAAACCCTCCTGAAAAGCATCTTCCGCATCTTCCGTTGAAGAACAGTACCTTTGACAAGCAGCCATAAGCATACCCGCATATTTATCATAAAGCATTTTCTGAGCGCGAGGATCCTTGGCAATGCATGCTTTTATTAAATCCAACTCATTCATACTCATACACGTTTATTTGACGTCAAATATCCGAAATAAGTTGCACTACCTAAATTGAAATCAAGATAATTTGTAATTTCGAAGGCCTAAATAGCTAAAAGCATTCTTTTGAAAATATCATTTTATTGCATACCACTCCTCTTACTGGGGCTTTATTCTTTTAATGGCCATACCCGTATATATTATGGTCATATGAGGTTATCAGAATCGCATGTGTTGCCCTTACAAATTCAAATTCAGAATAATGACTTTTATATCATCAATGGTTTAGAAATTATTCCATTACAAAGGCGTATTGTGCCTAATACAGATTCTATAGACTTGGTTTTTCCTTTTTTTAATTCCTACTTGCGTTGCAAAATTAAAAGAAGAACGATGGTTGGATATTGGCAAAACCTTCAAAAAGAGAACTACCGTATTCCTTTTTTTGTGGAAAAGAAAAAAAATAAAACAACAAGCGCCGAAGTTTCAATTCAAGGAAAATGGTCAGCTACTTTCTCTACAGAAAACAACCCTTATTCCGCTGTGGGAATTTTCGAATCTCGCGGTTCACAAATTTTCGGTACCTTTTTAACAGAAACGGGTGATTATAGATATTTATCAGGATATGCTAAAAATGATAGTCTATATTTAGCAACATTCAATGGTTCACACGCATTCTTATTCATTGCAAAAATTAATGGGGATAGTTTAAATGGGGTCTTTTTCAGTGGAAAGCACCACAAAACCAATTGGATTGCATATAAAAATGATAATGCTGAACTACAAAACCCATACAACTTAACAAAAGTAGATGCCTCACAAAAAGTAAGGTTTACATTTCCTGATGTTTATGGTAACTTTTATTCTTTCCCTAATCATATAAACAAAAACAAGGTAACGGTAATCATGTTAATGGGTACCTGGTGCCCCAATTGCATAGATGAAGCCCATTTCTTCAAAACGGTGCGAGACAAATACGGGAAAGATCAATTAGAGATTATAGCTGTTTGTTATGAGGTGAGTGATTCAGATGAAAAACGCAGAGAGGCTGTACAGAAAATGATTAATCAAAATAAATTCGATTTTACATTCCTTGTAGCGGGTAAAGCCAGTAAAATGTTAGCCAACCAACATTTCCCAATGTTGAACCACGTCATGTCTTTTCCCACAACACTCTACTTGGATAAAAATGGAAATGTCTCTAAAATTTATACTGGATTCTACGGTCCGGCAACGGGTGTTTACTATGAGAATTACACCAAAGAAACATTTAAGTTGTTGGAAGAATTAATAGGAGAATAAACTCTATTTTGCAAGTTGAATAATCAACTCTAGTAAACTAAAAGTCAACACGTTCATAGCGTCATAATTCAACCTATTTGGCGTGTCCAAAGGCGAATGATAATAAGGATGCAGACCAGTAAAAAACATGTAAGCAGGAATACCTTGTGTCACAAAACTAATATGATCTGAAGAAAACTCATTCAGGAAATTCTCATGGTGAATTAGACTAAACTGCACATAAGAATCTTCTATTCCGCCAAAAACATCATCATACAAATCGCCTGGTGCGTAATCTATTATGTAAATCGCGGGATTATTTGCATAGACGAAGCCTACCATATCAAAATTGATACACAGCGTGGTGTTTTCCTTAAAAAATAGAGACTTATAAACAAAATGTTCTGAGCCAAAAAGCCCCTGTTCCTCTGCAGAGAAAAACACAATTTGTATGTTTTTGGAAAAGGTAAAAGTATCTTGTGCAAGTAATTGAGCCAACTCTAATAAAACAGCCACACCAGATGCATTGTCATCAGCCCCAGGATAGTACACTGAATCTTGTTCACCCAAATGATCGTAATGTGCACAAATTACTATTGTTTCTGTGTTGTTTTCATTCCAATACAGCGGAAAAATGATGTTTTCAGTATAAAAAATCGTTGTTTTTTCCAATAAGTTTAATTGAGCATTTTCGAAATTAGAAGCACTTAAAGTAGCTGCATTCAGGAAAATTTCTTTGTTCCAATTTTCTCCCGAAAGGGTATATCGATTGGACACAAAATGATGACCAAAGCGCTCGAGAAAATCAGCCCAATCATCTACCAGATAAAACACTATTTTTTCGCTGTCAAAAGAGCTCAATTTATAATTCTCAGCTTTCAAACATGGAGAAACAATAAAGTCATTCGGATTCAACGCAGCAGAAATATGTGCATCAAATCCTGAATAGAAAAAATCAGTCTTGTATGTAAGTGTATCACTATTGATAATGATTGTCCCGCCGTCTTCTATGTAAGTCAATTGGAACTGATCAAAACTTACTTCTCCCAATACAGTTTGAATATAAAGGGCGGCCAGTTTTTGTCCCCACGAACCTGTTTCTCGTCCTGCCAAGAGAGGAGAAGAAAGCATTTCTACATGAGTCCGTAATGCGTTTTGATGTTGGGAAAAAGCATGTTCAACAAGAAGTAATCCACATATTAAAAGAAGATTTTTACAAAATATTAATTTGATAGATTTCATAATCCTCCCCCTTCCTGGCGCCAGCGCTGAGACTTCAAAAGCAGTGCTTTTTCTTCCCCCTCCAAAGGGGGAATTACACACAAGCAATTTTATTCACTCTACGTTCGTGGCGACCACCTTCAAACTCAGTTGTAAGGAAAGCTTTAACAATATCAAAAGCAGTGTCTTCGTCAATAAAGCGCGCTGGCAATGAAACGATATTGGCGTTATTGTGCAAACGAGCTAATTCTGCTATTTCTGGCAACCACGACAAAGCGCATCGGATATCCGCATGTTTGTTTGCAGCCATACTGATACCATTACCACTTCCACAAATCAATACACCAACTGTGTTATCCAAGTCAGCTGATACGGCATTTGCCGCCTCATGCGCATAATCAGGATAATCTGTGCTATCCTCTGAATAGGTACCAACATCTGTGATATCTAACTCAAAATGACTAGAAATGAATTGTTTAACTTTTTCTTTCAATGCATACCCTGCATGATCAGAACCTATTACTAACTTTGTTGCCATGGCTTCTATTAATTGATGTACAAAGGTACAATAAAGCCATAAAAAGGTAGTCCTTCAGGTTATGAACAAAGAGCGGTATTTACAAACATTTGGTGTTTTTACACAACGCTTTTACTGATAAAACGGTACTAAGTTGCGCACAAAAACGTAAAATTAATGTGAATAAAAAGTTAATAGAATTCCAAAAGTTTTGCTTGCATTATCCAATAACTTATATAAGCTAAAACACAGTTGAATTGTGCAAGTAAAAAAAGCTTGATGTTACCATGAATTATGAACACACTTATGAATATCCTGGTTTTGTGGGTTTCAAAAATGTAAGTTTCAGAATTGATATTAACAAGGGTGTTGATAAGCCCATAAGTTACAAAACCACAATACCTTAGCCTAATTAAAATTGTCAACTACACGTCGAAAACTCGTAACAACTATTATAAATCTCAAACTAAAATAGTTATCAACCGTTTCAACACCCTTAATAGTAATATTAAAAACTCTTTTTAAAAAGTCTTTATTCTTTTTATTAAAAAAAACGCACAAGTTTCATTTTTTAGGAAAATTGAAAAAGGATGATTACATTGAGGAGTGTTGTGCGTTTTTTTTATTTAACTACTTGATTTTGAATTGATAAAATCGAATTATAAAAAGCAGAAATAAATCTAAATGTTGCTTTTTGGCCGTAGATGCAGCGCAACGCAGATTAGCTTTGCTGCTACTTTGTGGTTTCACTGATTTTTTATCTGCGGAAATCTGCAAAATCATCTTTTTATTTCGCCTCCCTCGATAAAATTCCGACGATTCGTTGCACTACTGTCGTAATCACTTCTACCTGCCTCGGCAGACAGGCGATAGGCTAAATCCGCGTAAATCTGCTAAATCCGCGTCATCTGCGTTCTATCATACCATAAGCCTTCAATTTTATGTAATTTAGTCGCCTCAATACACTTGAAATAAGCTTTTATGTTTTTAGAAAATTTTCCATCAACAGATACCGGCAATGGTTGGATAGAAGTGATCTGCGGTTCTATGTTTTCTGGTAAAACAGAGGAATTGATTCGCCGTATGCGCAGAGCTCAATTTGCCCAGCAAGATTTGATTATTTTTAAGCCGGTGATAGACAACCGTTATTCCTCTAAAGAAGTGGTTACACATCGCGGAGAGCGCATTCCAGCAATGGCTGTTGATCAAGCTGAGGATATACTTAAAAACTGGAAAGGTCAAAAAGTGGTTGGCGTGGATGAAGTTCAGTTTTTCGACGAAGCATTGATAGGTGTTTGTGCTGAATTGGCGCGTAGGGGAGTGAGGGTGATTTGTGCTGGTTTAGATATGGATTTTGCAGGACAACCCTTTGGCGTAATGCCACAATTGTTAGCTATTTCTGAATATGTAACTAAAGTGCATGCCATTTGTGTTTCATGTGGTGCCTTAGCTCAATTTTCTCATCGTTTGGTTGGTGAAAAAGACCAAGTATTGTTGGGAGAAAAACAACATTATGAACCGCTTTGTAGAAAGTGTTTCAACGATAAAATAGCTCAAGAAGCATGATTGCCCGCCGCGACATTCTGGTTTTAGTGTTCTTGGCTTTGCTGAGTTTTATCCTTTTTGTTTTTGGAATTAGCGTTGGCGCTATTTCTATTTCTTTTGGAGATGTGTTGTCTATTTTATTTGGAAAATCAACGCAATCTGATACTTGGACAATTATAATAGAAGAACGTTATTTACGCACAATCAACGCATTTTTCGCTGGTGGCACATTGGCTGTGGTAGGTTTGGTACTGCAATCTTTTTTTAGAAATCCTTTGGCTGGACCTGGTGTATTGGGAATTTCAAGCGGCGCATCACTAGGAGTTGCAGTGGCTATCATGGCCCCGTTCACAGTATTAACTGGAATTTTTGCGCAATATACTTTAGGACTTTTGGGTTCATTTCTGGTTATACTATTGTTGATTTCTATCAACCGCTGGATCAAAGGCGTTACACTGCTCGTAGTGGGTTTGATGCTTAGTTTTTTCACTTCAGCTTTTGTTAGTATGTTACTTAACAACAGCACAGATACCATGATGCGCAAGTATATTGAATGGGGTTTTGGTAGTTTTGGAATGATTCAATTGGCCTATTTCTGGTATTATATTCTTGCTGTTTTTTTGCTGTTAATCTTTGTTTTTATTCGTTTTCCAAAGGTTTTAAACACTTGGGTTTTAGGCGAACAAATGTTGTTGGAATCGGGCTACAAAACAGCCAAAGTTCGACTCATGATTTTATTGGTGCTTGGCGTATTAATAGCGTTGATTACGGTTCATTGTGGCCCGATTAGTTTTATTGGAATAGCTATTCCCCAATTGGCGCGTATGATTTTGAAAAGTACCAACCACAGCATTTTATTACCCACTTCTTTGTTTTTAGGCGCATCATTGGCTATTATTGCTGATATCATTTTGCGCACAACAGAAATTGCCATGCCGCTGAATGGAATTTTAGCCTTGTTTGGCGCTCCAGTGATTATTTATGTGATTGTGAAGGGAGCAAAGAGGGGGACAAATATTTAAACAATGATAAACCTCACCAACATACAAGCCTCAGCACGCAAACGCCAACTTTTCCAAGCCGAAGAGCTCAATGTGCATCGTGGAGCTTTGTTGGCATTGATTGGCAAAAATGGCGCGGGTAAATCAACATTTTTAAAGGCTTTGGCGGGATTGGAGAGTTTGGTTTCTGGGCAGATTAATCTTGAGGGTACGCGATATACTTTTGGTAAAGACTATTTTCCTTCCAAAAGTGTCAGTTATATTCCTGTGAAAATTGTTCCTTTTGGAGCCATCAGTTTGTTGGATTTTGTTTTGTCGGGCAAATCAACGGAGCGCAATTTTTTGGATGTGCCTTCACAAATTGAACAGCAAGAAGTGAAAGATCTATTGGCGCAATTCAATATGGAACACATGGCCTTAGACGCTTTCGAAAATTTGAGCGATGGTGAGCAAAAATTGGCTTTAATCATGCGCAGCGTGTATCGAAATGCAGATGTTTTGCTTTTAGATGAACCAGAATCCTTTTTAGATGTGAGCAACAGAAAACTCGTTTTTGAGTGGTTGAAAAAACTATCAGACCAAGGCAAAACTATCATTTTTTCTACCCATCAGCCGGATTTAGCAGCGCATTATGCCAGTGGATTTTTGACCATTCATGATGGCGTAATTCGGATGGAAAATGTTTCAAAACTCAATGATATTGTTCAAACCATTTTTTGAATTTATTAAAAGGCTCAAGTTTTGATTAGCTTTCAATTGTCTTTTGTTTGTCCAACTGTTTATTTCTCATTAGGATTATCATTCATTTATCTTTGTGCAAAATCTTTAAAAAATGCCTTATCTAATTTGTTTGTTATTTCTTGTGGTGAATCTAATTGGCCATGCGCAAGGTTCAGCTTTTTATCAAGTCAAATATGTGCGGTATAGCAACGATAAACCAATTGAAAATCAAGACACTCTTGTGTTGAGAAGTTCAAAAGACCATGCAGTAATAGCGACTCAAAAATTCTTTACAAATCAACATGAGTTGCCTTATGAATTTTCGTGGTTTTCGACATCGGCTTTGGGACATATTCATCAAGTTTCTTACTTGAAATCAAATCAAGCCATTGCAACTTTAGATTCAAACTCGTTTAAGGAGAATTCCTTTGAAATTTCGAATGAAACGAAGAAAATACTGGGTTACAACTGTAAAAAAGCGGTGGTCAAAATCAATTCAAACACCATAACACTTTGGTTTACAAATGATTTAAATATTTTTGGAGGTCCATCTAGTCTGGGTTCCCATTTAGGTTTGATTTTGGAATATGATAGAAACGGTACTTTTCAAATCAAGGCACATGAGCTTAAACAATTTAAAAAGTCAGTAACATTTGGAGTAGAGGAATATCGAAAGTTGCCTTATTATAGTTTGCTCGACTACCGCGATTTGGTGTGGAAAAGTCGCTTCACAACCATACCTGTTTTTCAAAATCAACAAATCAATTATGACCCCAATCGCATTTATAAAGATTCTGAACTTCAGATTCATTTTGCTCACGGCACTTTAATTGCCAAGAAGGTCAAATTCCCGGATATTCCGATGGGTCACCACGTCTTTTTGGACGCTTCAATATTATCGAATGGTGATGCATACGACCGGACAGCCTCCATAGTTGCAATTCCAATCAACAATAAAAAATCTATGGTGAATGCTTTTGGCGAAGGGCTTGGCGTTTTGCCTTTGTTTACAGACGGTGACGGAAAAACTTACCAAGGCGTGGTTTCTGATCAAACTTATGATGCTCCTATAGAGTTGATGCGTTTGTTTACCACATTCGGAATCAAGCATTTTAATCACATCGAATTGAAGGATAAAATTTGGCATGAGCACGTTCCATATAGACAAGACATTACAGAGTTGCGACCAATTTTTTCTGGTCAAGAAGTTTGGATTGCTATGTTTGTTGGCAATTACGACAAAGGCGGTCATATTGTAGATTTGAATTTCACGATTCATCAAGGAGAAACCAATGTTTTTCGTTCGGAACGCGTCGTGCCCTTGTTTAATACCACCAATATTATGGAAATGATGGGTCATGAATATGCCACCATGTTTGCGCATCCTGATGGATTATCCATGAAATTCACTTTAGATAAACCGATGAAAGGAGCTCATTTGCGTTACATTTCTACAGGTCACGGTGGTTGGGAAAATGGCGATGAATTTTTGCCAAAAATCAACAAAATTGAACTTGATGGAAATCTGATTCACCAATTTATTCCATGGCGGCAAGATTGTGGGTCATATCGTCTGTTCAATCCTGCTTCAGGCAATTTCTCGAACGGTTTGTCTTCGTCTGATTACAGTCGAAGCAATTGGTGTCCGGGAATGGTGACCAATCCAGAGTATATATTCATTGGCGATTTGCCAGCTGGTGAGCACACAATCCGCGTTCGAATACCTATGGGTGATCGTGAAGGCTCCAGTTTTAGTGCGTGGAATGTTTCGGGAGTGTTATTTGGATATTAATTCAGTATTTTTACCCGAAATTTTGATATGAACAAAAAAATTGCGGTCTTAGTTATTTTTCTTTCTGCGCAACTTTCCGCACAAACTCCGTGGCCATCGAGCAATTGGGATGTTTCCACAAATTTGACACCCATAATGAGTGCTTCTGGTGTTGAAGGCTTGAGTGGAGTGCATTATAACCCAACAAAAAATCAACTTTTTTTAGTTCAAGATATTGGTCGTTTGAGAATCATTCAACTCAA
>DIUF01000111.1:20040-51587 GCA_002422285.1 Flavobacteriales bacterium UBA6165
CTACACTTCTCAAAAAGGCATGGGAGGATTGGTCTTTGTTGCCCATCAATATTTAGGACAAATCTGGGTGTTTGACATCAACAAGAATGTGAACAATGATTATGTTTTGGTGGGCATTTATAACAGCAATCGTCAAGAAAGTTGTGGACTAAGTTTTGATCGCAGTACAGGTCTCTTGTATATTTTACACAACATTGACAACAATTTTTTGGAGGTTTGTGATTTGAGTGTTACACTTGTTAATAATCAGTACAAGTTAAACACGGTGCAAGAATTTAATGTTACGCTCCCAACCAATGGAGGAAATAACATTGAAGGCGTCGCTGTTTCACCCAAATGTGACATGCCGAATCAACAAACGGTTTGGTTGGTGCGCGATGTTTCAGGACCTCAGAGCAATAACGCTTTAAAAGAATTCCGACCTTTTGGCTTGGTGGGAGCTTGTGCAATTGCTGGGGTTTCAGAAGAAAATAGCGCTTTTGTTGTAGCCCCAAACCCGGTTGAAAATGTGCTTTTTTGTCAAAATACAGCTGAACAAGTCACGGCGATTATTTATAACTTGCAAGGAAAAGAAATAGGCGTTTTTCTCATAGAACCAGGACAAAACCAACTCGATTTAAGTCACTTGGATGTTGGAATATATGTTTTTAAGGCTGGCGCATTCACCCAAAAAATCATTGTGTCAAGGTAAATTGAAATTCCTGATAAAACACAATTATTCACGCTAAATCCTGTTGTATCTTTGTGGCGTGAAAAAGGAACCTGCTTTCATATTTGGTGTTTTATTGGTCTTGTTTGTTTCCTTTGTTGGACAAAACCACAAGGTGTATGTTTATCTTTTTGACAACGCCAATTTCACAGAAAAACATTGTGTCAACAAAGATGCTCCTGAAATGCAGTGCAATGGAGCTTGTCAATTGAACGAGAATCAAAACAATGAAGAACCCGTTGCGCCAAATCCGCTTGAATATCGCGCAATGGATTTGTTTTGGTGCGACGTTCTTCTTTTTAAAAGTGTTTTTATTAGCTCGATATCTCAAAAAAGTTATTTCTGTCAACGCTATGAATTGTTAAAGAAAAAAGAAAAAATTCAGGTTCCTCCGCCCAATGGTTTGGTGTAGCAATCAACCCGACCAGTTTTTCTAATTCTTTATTCAGTTTCATATGAGATATTTACATCTTAGTATTATTCTATTTTTTTCGTCACAATTGTGGGCTTGCGACATTTGTAGCAGCGCTTTTGAAGTGGTGCCAAATGAGCGAAAAAGCAGTTTTGGAATTTATTATTCTACTGTTTATAGACTAGGGTTCCCGCAAGTTCAAACCAAACATTCTGGTCATTTGAACTATATGGATTCGGAGGTCAAGGAGATTTTTAATGTTTACGATTTGCGTTATCGTCACGCTTTTTCTGAGCGCGTTTTTGGCGAGCTGATTGTGCCTATGCGAAACACCTACATGGGCTTGAATAGTTACAAACGTTTCGACCGCTGGGGTTTGGGTGATATTCAGTTGCAGGCCACTTACCGCTTGATTCAGCCCAATCCTGAAACAAAAATCAACCATCGTTTAGACATCACGTTTGGTGGAGACCTTCCTTCAGGTTCTTGGACAGATTCCATGAATCAAATCATGCTCGATCCTGTTTATCAATTTGGCAGCGGCTCATTTGATTTTTGGCTTTCTACAGCTTATGTGGGGCGCTTTGATAAGTTTGGATATAGCTTGAACGCCATCTATCGCCGAAACACCAACAATGCGCTGCATTTCAAATTCGGTGACGCGTTTATTGGAGACGTGAGCCTGTTTTTTATTCTCGATTTTGGAGACTTTAAAATCATGCCGCGAACAGGTGTCTTTTACCAACAAGGTTTTGCTGCAAAGTATCGAAACCAAGAAGATTTACATTCAGGTGAGCGCATGGTCAGTTCTCAATATGGCATGAGTTTTTTCTATAAACAGTTTCAGTTTAATGGCTTAATCAGACATGTGTTGTTTCACCAAACGCGTGGGGTAGAAGTCCGTCAAAAGTATTTTGGACAATTCGCGCTGATTTATAATTTTTAAGACCCAATTATAGCCCCAACTCTAAAACACTTTGATTCACCAAATGAATGGTTTGCAGTCCAGCGGTTTTAGCTCCTTCTACATGTTGAATGGAGTCATCGATGAAGAGTGTTTCTTTGGCAATGAGTTGGTTTTCATCAAGTAGCAATTTAAAACTCTCAGGGTGTGGTTTTCTGTGACCAAATTCGTGGGAATAATAGGCTTTTACGAACAATTCATCTAAAGATTTTAGACCGATTTGTTCGCGCAGTGTTTTCTCGAAATGGGTCTTATGAATTTCATTGGTGTTGCTGAATAGAAAAACCCGGTATTTGTCTTGAAGGGACTTGATAAAATCAATTTTATCCACAGACCAATTCAAAAGCATGGCGTTCCAAGCAGCTATGATGTCTTCGTTTTTTACACTTTCCGGAAGATGAGGTTTAAGTGAATAAACAAAATCGTTTGAAGATATTTTTCCTTCTTCGAAATCGTCAAAAACGCCTGCTTGTTTGGCCTGGGTGTAATGTTTGTCAAAATCACGAAATCCAAGGCGCTGAAAGGCATCAATGGTGTTTTGGTAGTTGATGTCTAAAATTACACCACCAAGGTCGAAAAGGATGTTTTTGATAGCCATTAGAAGGTTTCAGGGAAAGTATAGAACAAACGCGCGTCACGAACAATACCCCAAGGCATACCGATGGCTTCACAGTTCATGATGATTTTTTCATCCAAGCGTTGTCCATAAAAGAGTGCGTATTTTTGTAGTTGACCATGTTTTTTGGCGTGCCAGTCATGAATAAAGGCAAATTCCCAAGGTAAGATTTTGTCTTGATAAAGCAAGGACATTAAACGAGATTCATTTTTTTGAAACCAATTTGCTTCGTTTGTGTATTCGATATAGAGTTCAGTATCGTCCGACTCCCTTAATTTATTTAAGGCCCAGGCATCTGACTCGGGCACTTTAGCATATCCTTTTTCACGGTTGGTTTTTGCCGCTTGAATCATGGTTTCGTGTTTATCGACAATTTTTCGGTCAAGCCTGTGATGAACTAAAATAGAGTCTTTGTAAATCATTTCAAGCTCAACAACAACAAGCTCAAGTCTTTCAAGCTCACGAAGCGTATTAATCAATGCTAAATCGGGGCGTGCGTTTTTGAGATAGCGCTTTTTATCCAGAAAAGCTTTCCATGCTTTTTCACCCAAAAAACCACCAATAAGTCTGTTGGGCAGACCCGTTCTCACCAAAGAATCTATTTTTCCATCTCGAGAAATGGCTTCGTTCAGCATCAAATCCACACCTTGTTTTTCGTTGAGCATAGCGTAACCAAAGCCAGCCATAAACCAATCAATAGGCAGGGTTGTGCGGTAGCTATATAGGGCGCCTTTTAAAAGTAACATCCCCTCAACAGGGCGACCATCGAGTATTTCTTTAAAAGCTTTATTCACTTCTTTGTGATAATTGAGGCTGTGGTTCTCGTTGTTTGTTAAGCTGTATAGAGTAACATTCATTGATTGTAATTCAACGTTTTCCGAAACCTGACGTTGTGAAAAACCTATTGTCACAAAATATAATGAGCCTATAATGCTTGCGATAAAATAATTCATAATTGTAAATTTAGTTTGAGCAAAACAAGAACTCTGCCATCTTGATTGGATGCACAAAATTAGTGAATCTTCGCGCTCAAAAGTTGGCTGTTATGAAACAAAAAAGCCTGACTAAAAGTGCCAGGCTTCGAAATTTGAAAAGAGAAAACTAGTGAATATGATGAATCAAGAAGGCTTCTCTAAAATTATCAGATAAAGTGATTGCTTTAGCACCGGGCATGTGAACAGTGTGCATGGTTTGTAGGGAAATACCACCATGCCAGAAGCGGGCACAGTTCACATAGAAATGCACTTTGGCATGATGTTCATGGCTCCCCTTTACTTCTAAAACACCTGGAAAATCTTGTGTGTTTATGCGAATGGCATTGGTATTGTTTTCATTTCTGAAGCCACCAAGGTGATATTTGAATTCTCCATTGCTAGCACCAGAGTCTGGGGATGTTCCTTCTGCTTTTACGAATATATATCCTGTCAGCCAACTCCAAAACATGCCGTTTGATGCAGCTAAAGCGCCTGTTTGAGCACCGGATACGTTGCGTGTTGAATCCACACCTATGGTATATTCAATAGCCGTATATTTTCCAACAGGAACATCTTCAAGTTTAATTTTTGGTGCTGAGTTTTCGGTAACTTTTATCAAGTGGTAGCTTTCTGGCTGTGTCCACCACGAGCCGTCTTCTTTTCTCAACTTCACATTAGAAATGTAATAATTCAGCGTGGTGAATGTCATTTTCTCTCCTGTAGCAGGATGCGTCATTTCAGTATTCATAGCAAAAGCCGCAAAAGCAGGACCCCATTTGTGGTCGAATTCAAGTTCAACATCTCCCTCTGTTGCATTAGGGTGTTCTTCTTTTTTCTTACAGCTGTTCAAGGTTGATGCAGCAAATATCATGAGCGCAAGGGCTCCAAAAAATTTTGTTTTCATGTTAGTTTATTTGAGATTATAAAAAATAAGAGTAGGCGTAGTTATAAACTAACATGATGGTTTTGGCGGCTTTAGTGTTTTGTTTTCAAAGTCCTTGTGATAGAAACACACAAGGGCAATTAATTCTTTATCAGAATCATCATAATTTTGAATAAACCAACGAAGATCTTCGGGTAATATAAAAGAGGAAATGTTTAGCTCTTGCAGATTCATTGGAGTGCTTCGATCCGATTCATCGGATGTGCTTGATAACACTTTATTCAGCTGACAAACACCATTACAGTTTTTATCAGGATTGTTTTTGTTAATACATAATTTTGTAGCATAGTAATCCTGAAGGAGAATATAATCTACCACGAGAAAGCTTTTGTAAGCAAAGGGAGCCAGCAAAACAAGCAGGAGTGATATGGTGTAGATTCTAATCAAGAGGAGCTTTTCTTGGTTAAAGGTAATAAAAAAACCCGCTTTTCAATTAAGCGGGCTTTTCATAAATATTAAAACTCAAAGGTTTCCATGAATTTTGTTGTGAAATTTCCAGCGCGGAAGTCTGGATTATCCATCAACTTGATGTGGAAAGGAATAGTTGTTTTTACTCCTTCAATCACGTATTCTTCTAGAGCTCTTTTCATTTTCAGAATAGCTTCTTCACGTGTTTGTGCTACCGTAATCAATTTTGCAATCATTGAATCATAGTTTGGCGGAATAGTATAGCCAGCATAAACATGGGTGTCAATCCGCACGCCATTACCTCCTGGCGAGTGATAAGAAGTAATTTTACCTGGTGAAGGGCGGAAATCATTATAAGGATCCTCTGCATTAATTCTACATTGAATAGCATGCATGGTTGGATAATAATTTTTACCTGAAATTTTTTCACCGAAGGCAATCTTAATTTGTTCTTTAATCAAATCATAGTCAATAACTTCTTCTGTAATGGTGTGTTCAACTTGAATTCTGGTATTCATTTCCATGAAGTAGAAATCACGGTTTTTGTCAACCAAAAACTCAACCGTACCAACACCTTCATAATTTACAGCCTTTGCAGCTTTGATGGCCGCTTCTCCCATTTTTTCACGAAGCTCATCCGTCATGAATGGACTAGGTGTTTCTTCTACCAATTTTTGATGGCGGCGCTGAATAGAGCAGTCACGTTCAGAAAGGTGACAAGCGTTGCCATATTGGTCTCCAGCAATCTGGATTTCAATATGTCGAGGCTCTTCTATGAATTTTTCCATGTAAATACCGTCGTTTCCAAATGCAGCCCCAGCTTCTTGACGCGCAGAATCCCATGCGGCCTCCAATTCCTCTTCTTTCCAAACGATGCGCATACCTTTTCCGCCTCCACCGGCAGTGGCCTTTAAAATGACGGGGTAAACAATGATTTTAGCGTTTTTCTTGGCGTCGTCAAGATCTTTTAGTAGCCCTTTTGAACCAGGAATACATGGAACACCAGCCGCTAGCATGGTTGCTTTCGCTGTTGCTTTATCACCCATGCCCGCAATTTGTTCTGGCAAAGCACCGATAAATTTAATGCCATGGTCTTGGCACACTTTAGAGAATTTCTCGTTCTCAGATAAGAAACCATAACCTGGGTGAATGGCGTCAGCGTTTGTTATTTCCGCTGCCGCTATAATATTAGGGATGCTTAAATAAGATTTTGAACTAACAGCAGGACCGATACAAACAGCCTCATCAGCGAAACGAACGGGTAAACTATCTCTATCAGCTGTTGAATAAACCGCAACTGTTTTTATGCCCATTTCTTTACAAGTTCTAATCACACGAAGTGCAATTTCTCCCCTGTTGGCAATCAATATTTTTTTAAACATGTCTTTTCAATTAAATCATTATACATGACCAAGAACCCCGGTGAATTAGGGAAGCCCAAACACCTCAAAACAATGCTGATTAAGCTGGGTCAACCAAGAATAATGGCTGGTCGTATTCAACAGGTGAAGCGTCGTCAACCAAAACTTTAACGATTTTACCTGAAACCTCAGATTCGATTTCGTTGAATAGTTTCATGGCCTCTATGATACAAAGCACAGACCCTTTCTGAACACTATCACCAACATTTACAAAAACATCTTTGTCTGGTCCTGGCGAGCGGTAGAAGGTGCCAATCATAGGAGATTTGATCGTTATTAAGTTGCTTTTTTCTTCAGTTGGCTCTGCTTGACTTGGAGCGGTTGGTGCTGCTGCTGGTGCAACAGGAATAGGGTTTGGTGCAATCGGAGCGGCTTGAACATAAACAGTTTCTTCTTTGCGTGGTTTTTTTGATTCTGTTTTGATAATGATTTTGAAATCTTTTTGTTCGATTTCAACTTCAGTAACACCAGAACGAGATACAAATTTTATTAGTTCCTGAATTTCAGTTAATTTCATATGAGTCGGATTTAAAAGTTATGCTAAAGTAAGTAAAAATATCTTTTAGGAGTTGTAAGCCCATTTCAAGTAGATGGCCCCCCATGTGAATCCTCCACCAAATGCAGAAAGGATTATGTTATCTCCTTTTTTTAGTTGAGGCTCCCAGTCTGATAAACACAATGGAAGTGTTCCTGAGGTTGTATTCCCGTATTTTTCAATATTAATCATGACTTTATCAGAAGATAAGCCCATGCGTGATGCTGTTGCATCAATAATTCTTAAGTTCGCTTGGTGTGGCACCAACCAATGCACGTCGTCAGAGGAAAGATTGTTTTTTTCCATGATTTGTGCAGAAACATCAGCCATATTCGTTACCGCGAACTTAAAAACCTGTTTACCCTCTTGTTTGACAAAATGTAAGCGTTGATCAACGGTTTCGTGAGAAGCAGGCATTGCGCTACCTCCAGCGGGTTGATATAAAAACTGTCGACCAGAGCCATCACTATGAAGTATAGAGTCTATTATTCCTAGTCCTTCATGATTGGGCTCTAAAAGAACCGCGCCGCCACCATCACCAAAAATCACACAAGTTGTCCGATCTTGATAATCGATAATTGAACTCATTTTGTCGACACCAACGACGATCACCTTTTTGTATTTTCCAGTTTCAATAAATTGTGATGCTGTTGCCAAAGAATATAGGAATCCTGAACATGCTGCATTAACATCAAAACTCCAGGCGTTTTTTAATCCAACTTTATCAGAAATAATGTTTGCTGTGCTAGGAAAAACTAAATCGGGAGTAACTGTTCCACAAATTAAAAGGTCTATATCTAAAGGATCAATCCCTTTTTTTTCGAGTAATTTTTGTACTGCAGCCGCACCCATATCTGAGGTGGTGCCATTACGCATAATGCGTCTTTCTTTGATACCAGTTCGAGATGTAATCCATTCGTCGGAGGTTTCGACAATCTTAGATAGGTCTTCATTGGTTACGATTTCCTCAGGTAAATAACCTTCAACGGCGGTAATGGCGGCAGTCATCTTTTGCATCATTCGAAAGCAGTTTTAATTTTGTTAGGCAAATTCGATTTTGCGACGCCTAAGGTATGTAAAATCATGTTATGAATGGCAATATCGTTAGAAATACCATGTCCAATCATAACAACCCCATTTACACCAAGAATAGGCGTGCCACCATAGTTTTCATAATTGAATCGATCGAAATAAGCGTCGTCTATTTTTCTCATTCGGGTCATTTTATAAAAGCCCTCGGCGGTTTTCAAAACAACATTTCCGGTAAAACCATCGCACACAATAACATCTGCGGCGTCAAAAAACAAATCGCGCCCTTCAACATTGCCAACAAAATTAATTTCGTCTGAATCCGCTAAAAGTTTGTGTGTATGTATGGTCAACAAATTCCCTTTTTCAGGTTCTTCGCCAATATTTAAGAGTCCAACGCGAGGATTGTCAATACCATATACATGTTTCATGTACAGTGAACCCAAAACAGCGAATTGATACAAAACGTCTGGTTTACAATCAGCATTAGAGCCTACATCTAATAAGATGGATTCCCCTCCACTTAGTTTTGGAAGCACTGATGTAATACAGGGCCTTATAACACCGGGCACTGCGTGAATTTTGTACATGGAACCAACGAGCATGGCGCCAGTGTTTCCTGCCGACGCAAAACCATCAATATGTCCTTTTGACAATAAATCAAAACCTACAGCGATGCTGCTGTTGGGCTTTTGAGGGATTGCACGAGTTGGGTGGTCACTCATCGTGATTATGTCAGGGGCGTGCACTATTTTTACCCTATCTGTCGAACGGCCTAGTTTCTTGATTTCTGCCAAACAAAGGGCCTCATCTCCGATAAAAACCAAGGAGTCTTCTTGAGACATCTTATCTAAAGCTAAAAAAGCCCCAGAAACCGTGGCTTCTGGAGCGAAATCGCCGCCCATAATGTCAATTCCTATCTTCATGAGGAATTATCTTTTTCGCGAATTACTCCGCAACTGCAACTTCTTTCTCCGCGATTACTCTTCCTTTGTAATAGAGTTTATCTTCGTGCCAGAACGCACGATGGAACAAATGTGCTTGACCTGTTGTTGGACATGTTGCCAAGTTAGCCGCAGTCGCTTTGAAGTGCGTTCTTCTTTTGTCTCTGCGCTGGGTCGAAGTTCTTCGTTTAGGATGTGCCATTTTACTGTATATTTAAAAATATTGTACTATTTAATTAAATTCATCGAGAGGATTGAACAATTAGTCAATTAAATACTGCTTCATGATTGCCACCATATCTTCGTTGCAATCACCATCTTCATGAACAATGCGGTTGGGTAACAACACATGCACAAACTCATAAAAGTGATTAGCCAATTCCAATTGATAAGCCTCAGGGGGCAAAACAATTAGCTCCTCATTATCCGATTCTTCATGACCGAATTTAAATATCAGTCGAAAATCTCCCTCGAGGTCTATTTCAAGGGGGTCATTACATCGATAACAAAGCGAATCAACAGTTCCGTGAACAACAAAATTTGTAACCAACATGGTTTCACTTTTTCGCAAATCCATATCAATATTAATATCGCCTGATTCAATTAAACTATGTTCAAAACACTCAAAGAACGATTTGTCCAAGCTGAAAGAAAACTGGTGGTCACCATCTTTTAAGTTACTGAACACCATAGTATATTCTTGCAAACGTTTTTCCACTATCGAAAAAATTGGAGTGCAAAAGTACTACAATTATTAACAATAACAATATTTTGTTGAAAAAACCATAAGTCAGGGTGTTTATTCAAGTACAAGATGAACAAAACCGTGATCTTGGTTTGGTTTACCATCGCGAAGAAGGCCTTTTACATGATAAAAATAGACGCCTTCAGACGCCATGTCTCCATTTTGCGTTTTTCCGTCCCAAAGGTAGTTGTCGTTGATAACATATGTTTTACTTACTTCATTCCCCCAACGGTTTAGAATAACAACTTCATACTCTTTGTAAGCATTAGCAACAAACACAAAAAAATCATTAACTCCGTCTCCATTTGGAGTGAATACATTGGGATATTCAAGGTCTGTGGTAACAATAATTGATATAGAGGCGGAGTCGACACAGCCCAACGAATCGGTTACCACTAGAGTAATTATTATATTCCCTGATTCGTCAGTGAGATAGTTGTATTGCGCAGACTGATTGTTGAAATTATTACTACCAATAGTCCAATTATTATTGACAATACCACCAATACCACCAGACGACTCATTAACAATTAACACCGGAACACCCCAATTCAATTCAGTTGGTGTAGCATAAAAAGAGGCAACAAGATTGCCAAAAAAGACAGTAATCGTGTCTAAATAATATGTTACTGCACAATTATTGGCATCAGTAATAATTACATAGGGGGCATATACTCCAGCGGCCGGAAAAATATATTCTCCACCAGAGATTGAATTGAAACTGGTGCTGTTTCCTGGAAACCATTCTATTTGGCTAACATTGTTTATGAAGACAACTTCAAACAAATAATTTGGGTCACAGAGAGAATTTACAGGTTGCCAACTAAATTCGCCTGAAGGGCCATTGATTGTTAAAAAGTCGTCATATGTGATATTGCTTTGACAGCCATATTCGTCCTCTATAAATAATGATGCTGTATATACACCAGCAAATACATACGTGTTATTTGGGTTTTGAAGAGTGGAGGTTTTGCCATCACCAAAAATCCAATTCCAAGAGGTAATTTCTCCAACAGATTCAGACAAGTCGGTAAACATACCAAACACAGGTGGGCAAGTAAAATTACCGTTTTCATCGGTGTTTGCTCCAATCAAGTTATAAGAGAAGTTTGCAAAAGGAGAAGAAACCAGCAAAGGTAAGATAAACGTACTTGTGCAGCCATTGGCGTCGGACACAACTAATGTTATTTCATCATTATAAGACGTTATTTCTGGGTTAAAAGGATGAGTTATGGTTATTGTAGGATTGATTTCATTAGAAATTTGAGATCCATTCCAATACCAAGAAGCAGCACTGAAGTTTACAGATAAATTTAAAGGCTGAAAAGAGGAATTGTTGCAAATAACAGAGGGCATTTCAAAATTGGCTAGGGGCTCTTCAACAGTAAAAGATTGAGAATAGGAATCGGCGCAGCCTAAAGCATCAGTAATTGTGAGCATTACAGAATAATCGCCTATGCTTTGAATATTAGAAACAAAAGTGGGGTTGCCATTGCCAACTATAGGGGTGTCCCCATTAAAACTCCACAAATAATTGATAATCGGAACACCACTTATAGATTGACTAGCGTCAGTAAAAATTATAGGACTGGGAACACAGGAAAGGATGTTTATGTCTCCGACCATAGCGCTTGGAAGGGCCGTAGCCATTATGTTTTGAGTTGCAATTGCCTCACATCCCAAAAAATTTGTTGCCCCAACAGTTATTTGGTGTATTCCCGTTTCGTTAAATGTATAGCTGAAGGGGTTTGTTATATTGCCAATTAGGGAGTTTCCTAATGGAATACTTTGATCAATTAAATAATAATAGAAAAAAGGAGCAAAATCACTTATGGATGTATAATTCCATTGAAAATTGATAGGAGCGCCAACACAAATGGAGTCATTATCCAAAAGTAAATTAAGAGAAAAGAAGTTCAAATTGAGGGTTTGAGACAATGAGTCAACGCAGCCATTATCATGATTCCAGATAACTTGTTGTATAACATATTGGCCATAGGCATTATAAGTGTGATTGAAGGATTGATTATTGTTTTGCCATGCTTGAGAAGAATTATAACTAATACTTGTACCGTCACCTAAGGTCCATAAAACACTAACATTGTCATCTTCTTGCCCCAAAATTGAGTTTTCACTAATTGTTATTTCGACAGGAATCTGAGGATTACACAATATTGATGGGGCACTAAATTGTACAAGAGGGCCCCAGACATAGACGGCATTTTCAATAACTAATGTATCAGGACATCCTCTAAAATAAACAATTAGAGTTATATCAAGAGCGCCAGTATCTGTAATTGGAACACCATTGGGCTCAAACTCATAATAAGGGCCTTGAGACCCAATGTACCATTCGTATTCAAAATCTGAAGGTGTCGAAGGAACTGAAACCCAACTCTGATTGATAAAACTGAGTGTTTGTCGCGCGCAAATAGTGTCTGGTTGAACAGTAAATAATGCTGTAGGGGGAACACCAACTTCTATAACACTAATGCTGTCTAACGTTTTTGTGCATCCGTTGGCTGTAGACACCGTTAGAGACACGGTATAAACGCCTTCATTATAAAACTGAGTTGGTGGATTTTGAAGACTTGATGTTTGACCATTTCCAAAATTCCACACCCATGAATTAATTGGAAAACCAGGAATTGGGCTTGAAGAGAGGTTGGTGAAGTTAACGGGAAGAATTTCGCACCCATCGTTTTGATCAACACTGAATAAAGGAAAAAGATTATATATGGTGATTAAATTAGGATATGCTTGCCCACTAACACAACCGTTAGCATCCGTAGAATATAAATAGACATCAAAGGATTGACTAGTTGTGTTTTCTGGTATGCTGTAGCTTTGTTGAGGAGGGGTTGTTCCTTGAAAACTACTTCCGTTACCAAAGCTCCAGGAAAAATCACCCTGAAACCCACTTGTATTGGTAAAGTTTATCATTGACGGATTACAACCAACGGTTATTGATGGGCTTAATGAAGGGGTTTGTGGATTTACTACAGTGATGGTCTGTGATGCTTGACCATTACAACCAATACTTGTGTTTTGACTATTTAGGGTTACCGTATATGACCCGGGAGAATTATATACAGCTGACGGGTTTGCTCCATTTGATGTTTGACCATTTCCAAAGTTCCAATTATAGATATTTGTTCCGGGTGAACAAGTATTGGTGAAGTTCACAGCAGTACCAACACAGACTGTTTGGGGACTATAGGTAAATCCTGCGGAATAGTTAAAAATATTAATGGTTTGAGTAGTACTATTTACACACCCCGTTGATGTATTGGTAACGGTTAGAGAGATATTATAAGAACCCTCTGAAGTATATAGAATGTTTTGAGGGCTTTGAACAGAGCTCGTTTGGCCATTACCAAAAGCCCACAGATATGTAACTCCGCTCGATGGGTTTACATTTTGAAGATTGATAGAAGCAGGTAAAGAACACGGGGGATTAGAAAAAGAAAATGAAGGTTGTGGCAAAGGGTTAATTAAGATGTAATTGGACTTTACTTCAGACAATGCGGAAACACCATTATTAGCGGTTAATATTACAGTGTAGTTACCAGGGGCGTTGTACGTGTGTGTTGGATTTTGAAGAGTACTCGAATTGCCATCGCCAAAATCCCAAACCCAAGAAACAATACCACTTGGAGAAGAGCTTAAGTCTGTGAAGTTAATGGGTTGACCAACGCAGGCGACGACAGGACTTGCAGAAAAATTTACTATAAATTGAGCCGAAACGAATTTGCTGCAAAGCAGTAGAAAACAGAACAACACAGTGAATTGTTTCATGGGGCAAATGAATTAGTTAAAACAAAAACACATTTAGTTATAGATTTTCTAGACACGAAGTTAAATTAAAAAAACTAAAGCCAAAAGTTATTCTTTCTTTTTGTCCTGAATTTGAAGTGGATTGGAGTTGATTTCTTTATGAAACAGGCGATTTATAAAAACATCCATTGCTAAATATATGGCGTTGCGCATAGATTGCTCACTGGCTTTATTTTGTCCTGCTATATCGAAAGCCGTTCCATGGTCGGGAGAAGTGCGTACAATTGGTAGTCCAGCAGTGAAATTTACGCCCGTGTCAAACGCCAGAGCCTTGAATGGACCGAGACCCTGATCGTGGTACATGGCCACAACTGCGTCGAATTGATGCATTGCTGTTGACCCAAAAAAACCATCAGATGGATAGGGGCCAAAAACCAAGAGGTCTTTAGTTTTGAGTTCATTTAGGGCGGGAATGATGATGTCTATTTCCTCTTTCCCCAAAGTTCCTTTTTCACCGGCATGTGGATTCAAGCCCAAAACGGCAATTTTTGGTCGGATAATCTTGAAGTCTTTTTTCAAAGATGATTCAACAGCCAATACTTTGTTTACGATTTTCTCTTTGGTTAATTGAGAAACAGCGTCTTTTAAACTCAAATGAGCTGATACCAATGCCACACGCAAGTTGTCGGACACCATCATCATCAAAGCCTCTTTTTCATTGGCCATAGCGGCTAAATATTCTGTATGACCAGGAAACTGAAAACCAGCATTTTGAATGTTTTCTTTGGATATCGGCGCTGTAACCAATACATCTATTTTGCCAGCAGCCAGATCCTTTGTGGCTTCTTCTAAGGCTTTATATGCACATTGACCACCATGGAGGGTTTGTTTTCCGAATTCAACAGGCACTTCGTCCGACCAACAATTAATTACGTTTATCTTTTTGGGGTCGGGCTTTTCGTTGTCTTTGATGGATTGGTAAGCAAATTCACCCTCAATGGTTTTATTGTGCGCAGCCAAAACTTTGGTTGAACCATATATAATTATGGTGCAGTTGGTCAAAATTCGGTTGTCTTGCAGCGCTTTTATTACCACTTCTGGCCCGATGCCGTTGATGTCTCCAAGTGTAATGCCTATTTTGATTTGTTGTGTCATGTCTATTGATAAATTGAATTCACAAATGTAACATAAACAAGCACAGAAACAGCTAAAGCACCTTGAAGCGTTTTAAATCCACCTCTTCTAGCAAGGTTTTTCCATTGAAAATATGGGCGCACAGCTCTTGAACACACCACGGAGCCAAGAGATAACCTTTTGTTCCTAAACCATTCAAAATGAATTGCTTTTTTGATTCGGGGTGCTCGCCAAGAATCGGTCGCCTATCTGGACTTGTGGGTCGAATGCCTGCGTGTTGGTCAACAACATGAAAAGGAATATTGATTAGACTTTTGAGTTTTTCGCTGATTTCCTGTTTAGCTTCCTCTGTTGTGTGGAGTGTTGTGTTTTCCCATTCATAAGTGGCACCAACGCGGAATTTTTCATCACCGATGGGGAGCATGAAGCATTTTCTGTTGAGCAATTCATCCGCTTTCACACCTGGAATTTGAACGGTTAAAATCTGACCTTTTGTGGTTTGCACAGGGAGATTTTTAAACAGCGGATTATCGGCATTCTGATAGCCTTGGCAATAAATCACACCATCAATTTTTCCTGCATCAAGGTCAGCTTGAAGCGCAAAATAATCAGCGGCGCCTTGGGACAGTTTGCCTTCTTGTTCAAAATAATTTCTAGACGCCCTTAAAAAGCTTTGCACATCAATATTGTGAACCTGCTTCACCAATCCAAATCCAAAGGTGTTGTTGGTATATTCTGGACAAGAATCAGATTCTGGATATTTGCCGATATATTTTGAAAAATCATCCCGTTTGGTTTTATCTTCCCAAAATCCCGCTTCTTGTTCGCTCGAATAAAGTCGACGCATCGATTTGGTGTGGAAAAATGAAGCCCCAAGCTTTTGCTCCAACTGTTGATACGTTTCTATAGCTAAATTCCAGCAATCATCGAGCATCCAAGATTTTGTAAGCCTTCGAAAAACAACCGGATTCATAATGCCAGCAGCAATAGCTGAGCTGTGGTTTACACCTGTATCAATGACGTGAAAATCCACACCGCGTCGCTCCAATTCAAACGCCAAAAGCGTACCCGCAACTCCTTGTCCAACGATGATAAATTTCATAGATATTATTTGCGACGAAGGTAGGGAAGATTTGGGTTATGTGATTTAGTTTTTGGGTGATGAGTTATTTGGTTATGGTTGATAGGCTATTTGGTTGTTATTTTTTGATTTTGCTTTTGGCAATATTTTCTTGTGTGGTTTTTACAATTTTTGTAAGGATGTTTACGATGCTTTCACATTCTCTTTCTTCATCATCGAGATTTAAAACCTGAGTTCGACAAATATTTCGGTCTCAGACCGCTTGTAAATAGTCAGATTCAACTAAATCGAACGAGGCATAGTGCACTATGTTGATCGAGATTTAGGCAGAAGATGGCTGTTTAGTAGCGGAAATAAGAATAGGCTTTTAATTTTAACTCATCTGATTGTCGTTGTGTTTACTCGATTTAGCTCGCTAAACTTTCGTAAACACGCCTAAATCAGCAGGTTAAAATTAAATCTGAACCTTGAAATATTAGTCGAACTCAGGTTTAAAGTGAAATATTCGGAGGCCTTCATTAATCTTATCCAATACAGTGTTTCTCGCGCCTCTTTTGAGGCAATCGACATTTTAGTTACAAAATCTGGTTTTGTTTGAGCAGCCTCCGCTTCGCTAACATTCGCACCGATTGATGTGCCAGATCGAAAAACTTGAGATGCTAATTCGTACTCCTTTAGCTCCCTTAAAACCCGATTTAAAGCGATTATTCTTAAACCAAAATTGAAAGACATATCCTTTATCAACATGATTATTTAAGATTCATTAAATTTCAAACACAATATTTTCTCACCCAAAACCACCTCACCCAAAACCCAAAACCACCTCACCCAAAACTCAAAACCACCTCACTCAACACTTTCTCATCACTTCGCCACCGCCAAAGAAACCACACTCACTTTCACCCCCGGAACAGCCTCCAGAATCACCCGAATACAAGCTTCCAGCGTTGAACCTGTTGTAATCACGTCATCTACAATGCAAATGTGTTTGTCTTTCCATTTTTCTGCATTTTTTACTTCAAAAACGGTTTCCACATTGCTCCAGCGTTCGTATTTGCCTTTTTTGGTTTGCGTTTCTGTGAAGACTTTTCTGCGCAAGAGTTTCGCGTTGAAAGGAGTTTTCGTGGTCTCTGAAATGCCTATCGCCAACAGCGAGCCTTGGTTGTAGCCGCGCATAAATTCCTTTTTGGGGTGAAGCGGCACAGAAATCAGAACATCTGGCAAGGCACCAAGTTTTTTAAGCAGTAGTTTTTCCCCAATGCGTTTTCCCATTTCGTTGGCCAAAAGCTTGTTGTTCTTGTATTTTATAGCATGAATCAAACTTTGGGTGTTGCTGCCTTTTTCAAAGAAGAGCAGGGCATAGGTAAATTCGAGAGGCACACGACCAAAAAACAATTGGTCTAAGCTCGTTTCTTCTTCAAAATGTTCAAAATAGGTGTAGCTAAAATCGCCTTCGCAAAAAGGGCAAATCAGTTTGTGTCCGTCGGGCAAAGGCTCCTGACACGCCACACAGTCGTAGGGGAACACAAAATGTGTTATGGATTCATAAACTTGCGCGACCTGTTTCCACAATTTCATTGAAGCAATGTTTTCAATTTTCGAAGATAATTAGAAAACCCAACACCGAATCAAACAACAGAAACACACCCTAAATTTAATCCAAGAAAAAACACTTTTTTGTGTGAACATGAGGCTGTTTAAAACATAGAAACATTTCCAAAATCCCGCCTCTTTTTATCACTTAATTTTAAAGTCCCAAGAGAGGGGAGAATAAAGCTGTCAATTTGAGTATGACCATTTTAAGCCAATGTTAAATGAAGAGCTTTTTGGCGTATTGTTTTGAAAAACAGGAACTTGTATTAAACAAGTAAAACCGGTGTTTTATTTACAAACATCACAAAACCCAAGTGTGGATAATTTAATTTTAATGTTAATAATCCCTTAAGGCTTTGGTTCGCTTGACGTTTGCAAGCTATCAACATTGAGTATATGGAAATGTGAATTTCTTTTTCTTGACATGCGTGCTTTTTTTATGAATTTTTGTGCTCACGATTTTGGAAGCGTCTTTCGATGCTTTTCCATTTCCTGACAAATTACCGAATTAACCTTCGAGCTTTTCAAGTTCGGCAAAATATATTTTATGAGTATACAAGTAGAACCGATTTTAGCAGAAAATAAAGACCGCTTTGTGTTGTTTCCCATTCAGCACGATGATATTTGGTCTTTTTACAAAAAAGCAGAAGCCAGTTTTTGGACTGCTGAAGAAATTGACCTTTCTCCAGATTTGATCGACTGGGAGAACAAGCTCAACGACGATGAAAAGCACTTCATCAAGCACGTTTTGGCGTTTTTTGCGGCGTCTGACGGTATCGTGAATGAGAATTTGGCAGAAAACTTTTTAGCAGAAGTACAATACACCGAGGCTAAGTTTTTCTACGGGTTCCAAGTGGCTATTGAAAACATCCACTCAGAAACGTATTCCTTGTTGATTGATACTTACATCAGAGATACTGCCGAGAAAAATTACTTGTTCAACGCCATTGATAGTATCGATTGTGTACGCAAAAAAGCAGATTGGGCCTTGCGTTGGATTGATCAAGGATCTTTTGCAGAGCGATTAATTGCTTTTGCAGCTGTTGAAGGAATCTTCTTCTCAGGTTCGTTTTGCTCTATTTTCTGGTTGAAAAAACGCGGTTTGATGCCCGGACTTTCTTTCAGCAATGAGCTGATTTCCAGAGATGAGGGCTTGCATTGTGATTTTGCCTGTTTGTTGTACAACAACCACGTGGTGAACAAACTTCCACAGCAAACGGTAATCGATATCATCTTGGATGCGGTTGAAATTGAAAAAGACTTCGTTACAGATGCTTTACCAGTAAGACTGATTGGCATGAACAGCGATTTGATGTCACAATACATTGAATTTGTGGCAGATAGGCTTTTGTCTGAGTTGAATTGTCCGAAGCAATTTAACGTAACCAACCCATTCGATTTCATGGACATGATTTCGATTCAAGGGAAAACAAACTTCTTCGAAAAACGCGTAGCTGAGTACCAAAAAGCAGGCGTGATGTCGAGCACCAAAGACAACCACTCATTCTCTTTGGACGACGATTTTTAACTGAGATATTAAGACCGACCCTACTATAACCGAAAATTTTGAAACTCTAATATTTATTGGGCTTATGTATGTTGTAAAACGTGATGGAAGAAAAGAAGCTGTGAAATTCGACAAAATCACAGCGCGCATCGTGAAGATGTGTTATGGCTTAGACCCGCTGGTGTCGCCAGAAATGATTGCCATGAAGGTAATTGAAGGTTTGTATGATGGTGTTAAAACCACAGACCTTGACAATTTGGCGGCTGAGGTAGCTGCGTCGAAAACCCTAGACCACCCTGATTATGCTTTGTTGGCGTCGCGTATTGCCGTGTCTAACATGCATAAAAACACAAAAAAGGTGTTCTCGGAAGTGGTTGATGATTTGTATAATTATATAGATCCGAAAACAAATAAAAAAGCTTCGTTGATTGCCGACGATGTGTACGAAGTGGTTCAAAAACACAAAGCCCAATTAGATTCAAGTGTTATTTACGACCGCGACTTCAAATACGATTATTTTGGTTTCAAAACTTTGGAGCGCTCTTATTTATTGAGAATCAACGGTTTGGTTGCCG
Source organism: Flavobacteriales bacterium UBA6165 (assembly GCA_002422285.1). Lineage (GTDB taxonomy): Bacteria > Bacteroidota > Bacteroidia > Flavobacteriales_D > Crocinitomicaceae > UBA6165. Next base: position 39,408 of record DIUF01000111.1, read on the forward strand.
AGCGTCCGCAGCACATGTTGATGCGTGTTTCATTGGGCATCCACAAAGATGATATCGATGCGGTTTTGAAAACATACGATTTGTTGTCTGAAGGCTGGTTTACCCATGCAACGCCAACTTTGTTCAATTCAGGTACGCCCAAGCCTCAAATGTCGTCTTGTTTCTTGTTGACCATGAAAGAAGACAGTATTGATGGCATCTACGAAACATTGAAGTCTTGCGCTAAGATTTCTCAAGCTGCTGGCGGAATTGGTTTGTCTATCCACGATATCCGCGCTACGGGCTCTTACATCAAAGGGACTAACGGCACTTCAAACGGTATTGTGCCGATGTTGCGTGTGTTCAATGACACAGCTCGTTACGTAGATCAAGGTGGCGGAAAACGCAAAGGTTCGTTTGCAATTTATGTTGAGCCTTGGCACGCCGACATCATGGATTTCTTGGATTTGAAGAAAAACCATGGTAAAGAAGAGCAACGCGCAAGAGATTTGTTTTACGCCATTTGGACGCCAGATTTATTCATGCAACGCGTTAAAGAAAATGGCGATTGGACGCTAATGTGTCCAAACGAATGTCCAGGCCTCTCTGATGCTTATGGCCCTGAATTTGAAGCGCTTTATACCAAATATGAAGCCGAAGGAAAAGGTCGTAAAACCATAAAAGCACAAGATTTGTGGTTCAAAATTTTGGAATCTCAAATAGAAACAGGCACGCCGTATATGTTGTATAAGGACGCAGCCAACATAAAATCAAACCAGAAGAATTTGGGAACAATCAAGTCATCAAACTTGTGTACAGAAATTATAGAATATACTGCGCCAGACGAAATTGCTGTTTGTAATTTGGCTTCGTTGGCTCTTCCTAAATATGTGGAAGATGGCACATTCAACCACGATAAATTGTTTGAGGTAACTTATCAAGCAACAATCAACTTGAACAGAATTATCGATAACAATTATTATCCAGTTGAAGAGGCACGTAACTCTAACATGCGTCACAGACCAATAGGTTTGGGTGTGCAAGGTTTGGCTGATGCATACATTTTGATGCGTTATCCGTTCGATTCTCCAGAGGCAGCTCAGTTGAACAAGGACATTTTTGAGACGATGTATTACGCTGCCATGACGGCTTCTAAGGATTTGGCGAAGGTTGAAGGGCCTTATCAAACTTGGGAAGGCTCACCCGTGTCACAAGGTATTTTCCAATTCGACATGTGGGGCGTTCAGCCATCCAGCCGTTGGGAATGGGATGTGCTTCGCGAAGAAGTGAAAACACACGGTGTTAGAAACTCTTTGTTGTTGGCGCCAATGCCTACAGCCTCTACAGCACAAATTTTGGGCAACAACGAGTGCTTTGAGCCATATACTTCGAATGTTTATACCCGTCGTGTATTGTCAGGTGAATACATCATTGTAAACAAACACTTATTGAAGGACTTGGTGAAAGCTGGTTTGTGGAACATGGATATGCGTCAAAAACTGATGGTGTCGAATGGTTCTATTCAAAACATCAACGAGATTCCACAAGAGTTGAAAGACTTGTACAAAACAGCCTGGGAAATTTCTCAAAAGGTAATTATCGAACAAGCTGCAGACCGTGGTGCATATATTTGTCAATCGCAGTCTTTGAACATCTTCATGGAGAATGCGAACTTCGGAAAATTGACTTCTATGCACTTCTACGGCTGGGAGAAAGGCTTGAAAACAGGGATGTATTACTTACGAACAAAAGCAGCAACTGATGCTATCAAGTTTACCGTGGATAAAGCGGCTGTAGCAGAAAGCATCCAAAAAACGGAGGAAGAAAACATGGCTGCCATCGCTTGTTCATTAGACGATCCAGATGGTTGCGAAATGTGTAGTGGTTGATTTTTATGAAACTATAGAATTTTAAAAGCGGTCAATTTTGGCCGCTTTTTTTGTAGACAGCCAATTAAAATTATATAAACAGAAACAATTGAATTTAAGCGGCTTGCGTAATTTTTATCCGCTTTGGCAATAACAGTTTAACATTTTTTATTATGCACGCACAGCATGTTTTGGTTATCTTTGTCAAGTAAAGGCCACTTATATTGGCTGTGAGAAGTATAAATTGTCTTATTAAACGTTACGCTATGAAAAACATGAAATTTATTCTGATGGCTATTGCATTAATTGCACTAATGCCATCTTGTAAAAAGAATCGGGAAAACGCTACATATCGTATTCATTTAACTGATCAACCTGGTGAATACAACAATGTTTATGTGGATATTCAAGAGATCAAAATTCATTCTAATAATGGAGGATGGATTGATGTAACTGATTTTACACCAGGAGTATACGATTTATTAGAGTTCAATAATGGTATGGATACATTATTGTGCTCTGTTGATTTACCAGCGGGTCGAGTGACTCAAATCAGATTGATTTTAGGAAACAGTAATGCGGTAGTCGTGAATGGAATAACCCATCCGCTTTCAACGCCTTCAGGGCAATCGAGTGGACTGAAACTCAATGTGCAACATGAACTTGTTGCCGGCAACTCATACGACATTTGGTTGGATTTTGATGCGGCTAAATCAGTCGTTGCCAATGGAAATGGGGGTTATCTTCTGAAACCCGTTATTCGAGTATTTACTGATTTAACGAACGGTAAAATCAAAGGATATGTTACTCCTATGTTTGCTGCCCCTGTGGTATATGCCATTCAAGGACAAGATACGCTGGCGTCAATTCCAAATAGCGATGGTTTCTTTATGATTTGTGGTTTATCAGGGGTTTATGATATTCACATAATTCCTGCAACATCTGCATATTCCAACGTCTATCTCAACAATGTTCAAACGCAATTTGGTGTAATTACAGATTTGGGAATTATTACTATTCCCTAAAAATGTGGTTTTAGGTGTTAGATAAGCGTTGTCCATGATTGTCAATTCCCCACCAATAACTTAAAGGTTTCCGCCACCAACACCTTTAAGGGATTAATCATGGATAATGTGGAAAGCGGTCAATTTTGACCGCTTTTTTTGTGATGCAATTTTCCTTTAACTTTACCGTCATGAAGCACACACTAATTTATCTAATCCTCCTCAGTTCATGCACGATGGCACCACCTCTTCAAACTGAATCAACCACACTCCACGAAAACTTCGACTGGCAAGGGCATCGCGGCGGTCGGGGTTTGATGCCCGAAAACAGCATTGAAGGATTTATTCATGCTTTGTCGTTTCCCGTGCGCACCCTAGAATTGGATGTGGTGTTGACCAAAGACAACGTTGTTTTGGTTTCGCATGAGCCTTGGTTTTCTGAGGAAATTTGTGATTGTGCTGCTTTAGAGAACAAAAACTTGTATCAACTCACATACGCAGAAATCAAGCTAATCAAATGTGGGAACAAGCCTCATCCACGTTTTCCAGAGCAGCAACAATTGACCACCTATAAACCATCGCTGATTGATGTAGTAGAAGCCGTGAAAAAACACTGCAAAGCACAAGGAATTGATATGCCGCGTTTTAATATAGAATTGAAATCACAAGCGGAATGGAACGGCGTTTATTTGCCAGAAACCCGATTGTTTGTTGAGCGCGTGTATGAAACCATCCGCGGCTTGGGCATTGTGGAGCTAACGACTATTCAATCTTTTGACCCGGGTGTTTTGAATGTTTTTATGCGCATGAATACAAACCTTCAATTTGCATTTCTGACTGAGGAAAAAGGAGAGCCGCTCGAACAGATGTTGGTGCTAGATAAACTTCCAGACATTTACAGCCCCTATTACCGCAACATTGATAAAGCACAGGTTGAGCAATTACAGAAACTCAAAATGCGAGTTATTCCTTGGACAGTCAACACAATTCAAGAGATGCGTGAAATAATCAAAATGGGAGTGGATGGCATCATTACCGATTATCCGAATTTGATTTTGGAGTTGCGGTAATGGTTTATGCACATATCTGACGATATGGCTCTAAAATTTCAAAGTTTTCTAAAGTAGGAGTAAAAGCCAAGACGTTTTGTGCGTCAAATTCATAAACACAATCTTCTCTGTTGATGTGTGTGATCTCGAACGAAGAAAAATCAATTTCAACGCCCAACATGGATAAGCGCGACAACACACGATTTAAGTCTGTGAAGCCAATGATTAATGTGCTTTCTATGCATTCATTGTTCTGGCAAACATTACAGACAACGCGCACATCTTTGTCGTGGTTTTCGAATTGGATTTTTAAGATTTCGATGCGGTCAAATAAAGCTTTCATAGGTCGTTTGTTTTAATTTACGACACAAAGATGTATGCCGCACAACGTAAACTATTTACGCACCTAATTTTTTTTGGTTTTTTCCTGATTCCAGTAAACAAACTTTTTGTAGGAGAAGCCCAATCCAGCTTTGATGTAGTAACCACTTAATTCTCGAGCGTCATTTGGCAGAACAATACGCCAGCCACCGCCGAGTTTTGCACGCAACCACGGGTAAACATCATAGTTAAAATGAAGCCCAAATTCGATTGGAACAATAGGATTTCTATTGAATTCAGAAATTCCACCATTGCTATAAGTGATTCTTGAATAATCTAATCCGGCGCCCGCTTGAATGTATGTGGTGGTTCTAAATCTATTTCGAATGAAGAAATCAAATTCTTCCCCAATCGTTATGAAAACTAATCGATGTCTGGTAATGTCGCCCTGAGCGTCCTCTGTTTTACCGACCTCAAAAGGGGTTCCGCTAAAGCCAATTTTGAAACGCAACTTTTCTTCGAAACCGAAGCCCAAGTAAGCGCCATAGATCACAGTGCTTTGTCCCTTGATGTGTGTTCTACGGTTGTCTAGGCCATAAATAAAATCTCTTTCGCCCCGTAACGATTTCATTGGGTTTTCAATTACTTGTCCATGTATAGAACTGGCAAGTAAAAACACAAATAAGAACAGAGGCAGAGGCATATGTGCTGGTTCGAAAAAGCTGATAGGCGATAAATAGCACAGCAAAATTAAGGATTTTGATGTGTTTTTCCCTTGTCGCCCGATAGATATCTCTGTTAAAGCCCAAATCTTGTTATTTTTACACGTCAATTCTAATAATTATTGTAAGATGAAATACCACGCACTACCTAGTCAACTGTTCGTGAAAAACAGAGAAAAATTTGCCAGCGCCATGATTGATGGTGCTTTGGCTGTTTTCAATTCCAACGATATTTATCCTGTTAGCGCAGATGGTACCATGCCTTTTCAGCAGCACCGCGATATTTTTTATTTGTCGGGAGTAGATCAAGAGGAGAGCATATTGGTGCTTTTTCCTTCGGCGAAAGACCCAAAGCACAGAGAAGTATTGTTCTTGCGCGAAACCAACGAACATATTGCCGTTTGGGAAGGTGAAAAATTGACCAAAGACCGCGCATTTGAGGTTTCGGGCATCAAAACAGTCTATTGGTTGTCGCAGTTCGATACCATTTTCAAGACCTTGATGGCAGAGGCGGAAACGATTTATTTCAACACCAACGAACACTTGCGCGCCAACACAGAGGTAGAAACCCGCGAAGATCGCTTTATCAAAAAATGTCGCGAACAATATCCTGCACATCAGGTAAAGAAAAGCGCTCCGATTATGCATAAAATTCGTTCCATCAAAGAGGCAGAAGAGTTGGAGTTGATGCAGTTGGCTTGTAACATCACTGAAAAGGGAGTGCGTCGTTTGTTGAATTTTGTAAAGCCCGGGGTTTGGGAATACGAGATTGAAGCCGAATTGGCCCATGAATTTTTGATGAATCGCTCAAAAGGTTTTGCTTATACACCAATTGTTGCATCTGGCCCAAATGCTTGCGTGTTGCATTACATTGAGAACAACCAACAGTGCAAAGCAGGCGATGTGATTTTGCTTGATGTGGGAGCTGAATATGCCAACTATGCTTCCGATTTAACCCGTTGCATTCCGGTAAGTGGTCGATTTACGCAGCGCCAAAAAGATGTTTATAATGCAGTACTGCGTGTAAAGAATTTTGCGCAAAACCTATTGGTTCCAGGTACCATGATGGTCGATTATCACAAAGAAGTGGGTCTGTTCATGGAAAAAGAATTGCTCGGCTTAGGCTTGATTGACCAAACGGATATCAAAACCCAAAAGGCAGATTGGCCGGCGTATAAGAAATATTTCATGCACGGAACATCCCACTTTATTGGTCTCGACACTCACGATGTTGGTCTTTGGAACGAGCCCATTCAAGCGAATATGGTCTTTACTTGCGAACCGGGCATCTACATCCCAGAAGAAGGTTTGGGCATCCGCTTAGAGGATGATTTGGTGGTAAGAGATTCAGGAGCGCCATTTAATTTGATGGCCAATATTCCAATTGAGGCAGATGAAATTGAGGATTTGATGAATGCTTAAGCATAGAGAATGAAAAGTTGGTTGTGCTTTGTTTTTAAATAGTTGCATATGTTGCCTAAAGGAATAAAAAGTATTTTGTGTTTGATGCTGTTATTTTCAGCGCAGCCGGGTTTATTCGCCTCAGAGCCTGATGATGACAAGAAGCACAAAGTCTATATAGAAGGCTTGGGCAAGTCGGTTATTTGGCTGTCTATGAATTATGAGTATGAGCTAACAAAACGGATTTCTTTGGGTACAGGCTTGGGTTATACAAACCTTTCTTCTCTTCCTATGGTTCGCGTAAACGACGGCGTTTATGAAACGGGGAGGCATTTTGAGTTGCTCTCTTCTCAGGCCATCTTCGCGAATTATTTCATTGGCAAGCGCAATCATAAATTGTTTTTTACCGGTGGTTTGACTAATTTTTGGTCTTTGTCTCGACGAAAATTTGACTCAGACACGAGGTTCTTTTCAGATGCGCAGGTTCGTTGGAATCTGGGTGTAGGCTATCAGTATTCGACTACTCATGTTTTTATGAGGTTCACGGCTTACGCATTGCGACTTCCAGAGCCAGTTGGTATTTTTCCAGAAATAGTACCATGGGCGGGAATTTCATTGGGATACAGATTCTGAGTTATTCCATGAATTGCGAAGTAAAATTACCTGCTTGTTGCCTATAAATTATTTATTCAATGTATCCATGATTCAAATTATTTCAGGAACCAAAAATGCCACAACTGTTGTCTTTCTTCACGGCTATTTGTTGTCGAGTTCACAATGGCAAAAATTGGCATTGAAGCGCGCTCCATGGCGTTCTGTCTTATTGGATTTGCCTTGTCATGGCGAAAACAAAAACGATCATTTGTCTCAGCGCAACATGAAAGCTTACGCAGACTTTGTGCAAGCGGAATTACAAAAAATTGGCGTGGAGCGCTATCAGCTTGTGGGTCACAGCATGGGTGGATATATTGGCTTGGAATTGCTTAAGCAAGACAAAAACTTGGATAAACTCATTTTGTTGCATTCTAATATTTGGGGGGATTCTGAAGAACGCAAACGCAATCGGGAACGTGTAGCCGCCGTTGTGAAACGCAACAAAACATTGTTTCTAAGAGAATCTCTTCCTCTTTTGTTCAAAGACAAGCACAAGCATCAATCTGTGATTTTAGAACTCATTCGCGAGGCCAGTGCCATGAGCGCAGAAGGAATTGCACACGGAGCCCTGTCCATGCGCGACCGAACGGATCAATTCGATCTTGTTCAACAAAATGCCCAACGCATTTTTTTCATTCAAGGCAGCCACGATGCATTGATTCCACTCAAGGCAGCTGAAGAAGCCTGGAAAAAATATGCGAGCGAAGACCATTTTTTCGTCATCCCAGACTGCGGACACATGAGCCATTTTGAAAGACCGAGAACCTTGAGGAGGTTGTTGGAGGATATTGTTTTTTAGAAAAATACTTTCCAATTTTGTTTTCTCTAAAAAACAAAAACTACGGTTGAACAGACTATTCCTCCCCACACCCACAATGCTTCGAAACAGGATCATAACCTGCACCACCATAGGGATTACAGCGTAATATGCGTTTTATGCCATGATATAAGCCTGTGATTGGCCCACAAGTGCGCAAGGCTTCAATCATAAAACTGGAACACGTGGGTTCGTAGCGACAACTCTGCGGCAGCATCGGACTGATGAACCATTGGTAGATTTTCACCAAGAGAATGAATGGGTAGGAAAGAATAATTCTTATGGTTTTCATAACGGCTTATCGTAGCTCCAATCTTTGATTTCTTGGAAACGCGCGTAGCATTTCTCAAGACTCGGATGATGCAAAACGCTTTCTACACTTACTTCTGGAAGGACATCTTGAGCCAAATCGTTTCTAACAAAAATGAAATTGAAGCCCAAATCATTGGCGCCCACCAAGCGGTAACCTTTCTTTTTGCCCAATTTCATCATGGCAGTGGGAGAAGCTCCGTGATACGTCGGATTTTTACCCGGGAAAACATAGTCAGGATTGTAAGGCACCACCAAATCTTCCATGCCAAAAGCGACTTGGGTTTCGATGATTACCACTTGTGGCTCAACCACATCCAAAGCATCCCAAACCCAATAATCATTGCCATCAATATCGATAGAGAGCAAACCAATTTCGCCGGATAAGCCGCTGTTTTTCACCAAATTGTTGATGTTTTCGCGTTTCGCCAAAGCCTCCACAAAAACAGGTTTTTCTCCCCACGGATGCGGATATTTGTTGTAGAAATATTCGCCGCGCGAAATGGCTTTCGGGTTACCGTCGATAAAAGTACCCGACCAACCAAAATTCAGCGCCAAATTCGCACTGTTGCTGTTGATGCCATCGTCTGAACCGATTTCCAAAAAGGTTTTTTTCGTCATACCAATGGCCGCAAAAATGTAGAGCAACAAACCGTCTTCTTCAAACTGCGAAAATGCCCGAAAACCCGTTTGGTTTAAAGGAACTAAATGACCTTTTTGAATGCGCTCTTGGTGCTGTAAACACAAACTCCGTTGCGCCACTTGACTGGCAGCATTGAAGCGATTGCGAACCCGAAGAATGTTGAAATATTTTTTGATGAGGTGTTTGAGCAAGGTGTAGAAATTTAGTTGCGAAGGTAAAAAAAAATGTGGATGCTGAGCTAGATGAAAGGGGACACAAAGCAGGCACGAAGGGCACAATGCATCATGTCGAAAACTTTTCTTTTGTGAAGCTTTGTGCTTCTTAGTGCTCTTTGTGACCAAAAAGCCCCTAAAAAATCACTCTTTTGTTTTCAATTTCTTTTTGCTCACACACTCATCTGTTCCTTTTTTGGAGCAACAACTCACTTCTTCTTCGCCGCTTTCAGAAATTTCCACTTTTGGTGAGATATAAGGAATGTCGAGATTCATGCCGCGCACGATGAAAAGTCCACCAAAAAGGATGAGGATCACGGGACTTGCTTTGCGGAATTTCTCGCGCAAGGAAAGTGAAATACTGTTGGCGAAATAGGTGATTGTCGCCATGGCGGGCAAGGTTCCCAATCCAAAAACGGCCATGAATAAAGCGCCTTCGAAGAGTCCACCATACACCAAAGAACCGAGCAATGCAAAATATACGGCCCCACAAGGTAATAAGCCGTTGATCATGCCCAACATAAACAGCGACAAGGTGCCTTTGCGCTTGATGAGCTTGCCAAATGTGCCGTGTACAAAGCCATTCAGCTTCATGTGGATGCGGTTGAAAAAATGGAATTTCGCGAAAATCCGAGGAAAAATCACGCCGGCAATAATCAAGGCGCCAAATATTATGGAAATGGTTTGCAAGAGTCCCATGAGTTGAAAAGTCTTGCCCATCATGCCGAAAATGGCACCCAAAATGGCATAAACCAAAATACGCCCCATGTGATAAACGACAGTTTTCATCAATTTTTCAGCGGGTGGTGCTTGCTGAATGGGTAAAATCATAGCAATTGGACCACACATGCCCACGCAATGCAGACTCGATGAGAGTCCCAAAATCAACGCTATGGAAATCAAAGAAATCATTTGCTCACCCAAAAAGTTTTGCGAATAGAAAATTGTTTGTCGCCATCTTTCCAAACCATGCGCAGCTCATATTTTCCTTTGTGGAATTCATCCAAGGAGAATTGATGCAAGCGACCTTGACCGATGTTTTTGTTTAAATCCCATGCGGCATTGTCGGCACGGTAAAAGTGCAATTCAGCTTGATCAAATTGCGGGAAATTTTCGTCGAAAAACATATTCAATTGGCCATCAACGGATTCTATTTGAACGTTGTTGAGATAGATCAACCCGTTTTCAGTGGCTTCTTTTGTTTCGTTGAAGACCAATTCGCGTGAATAGTAATCTGTGTATTCCAAGTCTACATCTTGGCGCAGAAAACTGGTTACTAGCGTCAAAATAAAGATGACGAATGCGATTAATGCTATTGTAATTCCATGTCCGAAGTTCATATTTCTTTATTATTTGAGATTTGAAAATTTGAAATTCGAGATTGCCCACCTCCGTAAACTTCGTAATTCACGCACTTGGTGGGCTGGAATCTCGAATTTCAAATCTCGAATTTTTTAATGTTTACAATATAGGTCCCACAAAGGTTGTTTTTACTTTAGTTACAAGTTTATCACCGGCGTATATGCCTACATAAACGAAGTTTCTTCCTTTTTTAATGTCATCAGGGTTCATTTTTACAATTACGGGCGATTTCAAATGTTGTTCGGGTTGTAAAACAGCATCTTGCAAGGCCAATTCAATTTCTCCTTGGGTGTCAATCAATTCTAGGCGAAGGGGATAAGCGTTTTTGGTTTTATTGGTCAAATTCAACTCATAAATGTTCGATATGCGTCCGTCGGCCAATTCTTGGTAGGTAGTTCCCCGCTGACGTAACATCTTAGCACTGAAGTCGGAACGCGTGGCCACCAAGGTCACCAAGACACCAAAAAGCAAGGTCAATACAACGCTATAACCAATCACGCGCGGTGTCCAGCGGAATTTCACGCCTGTGTTGATGCCATTTTCACTGTCGTAGCGAATCAATCCTTTCGGCAAATCAACGGCTTCCATCATGTGGTCGCAGGCGTCGATACAGGCTGTACAGTTCACACATTCGAGTTGCGTGCCGTGGCGGATATCAATTCCCGTTGGACATACATCAACACAGTGACCACAATCAATACAATCGCCTTTGCCAGCCGTTTTGCGGTCTTCGTTTTTTCGGAATTTACCGCGTTCTTCTCCACGCACATGGTCGTATGTGATGACAATGGAGTTTTTGTCTAACAACACTCCTTGCAAGCGCCCATAAGGACAAATCGTTGTGCAGACCTGTTCTCTCAAAAACATAAACACGCCGTAAAACACAAAGGTGAAAATGATGAGAGCAATCAGTCCGCCGATGTGCTCTTTGGGATGTGTGGTTTGAATGGCCCATAATTCATCTGCGCCAATGATATAAGCCAGAAAAGTGTTGGCAATCAGGAAAGAAATTCCAAAGAAAAGGCTGTGTTTCAAAACACGTTTGCGGATTTTTTCTGCATTCCAAGGCTGCGCGTCTAGTTTCTTTTGGTGCGTCCAATCGCCATCAATCCAATATTCGATGCGGCGGAAGAGCATTTCCATAAATATGGTTTGCGGACAAAACCAACCACAGAAGATGCGTCCGAAAATTACAGTGAACAACACAACGAATACAACTGAAACGACCAAACCAATGGCGAGGATGTAGAAGTCTTGTGGCCAAAAAATCTGCCCGAAGAACACAAATTTGCGCTCAATCACATTCAATAAAATCATGGGCTCTCCGCCAATTTTGATGTGTGGTGTGGCAAAAAGCAGCGCGAGTAGCAAATAGCTCAAAAGCTTTCTTTTGTCGTAGAACCAGCCTTTCGGCATTTTTGGGTAAACCCAGATGCGTTTTCCTTTGTCGTCAACGGTTGCGATCGTGTCTCTGAAGGATTCGTCTTGCGATGTCATTTTGAAATATTTTGGTGGTGTAAGAAAGAAATGTCCGCAACTATTCAGCTGCGGACACTCCCTGTTTATTCTTGTAATTCGGGTTCGATTTGTTGTTCTTCTTCCTCAGCTTCGGGCTCGCTAGCAGTGTTGTCTTTTTTGTATAAGTCACCCTCTGGTGGCATACCTTCAGCATACGGCATCCCTAAAACATAGGAGGCTACTTGCTGAATTTGCAATGGAGTGAAGAGATTCCCGTGTGGAGTCATTTTTCCATTGGGCGAACCATACTTGATGATTTTAAATAAATCTTTGATGTCGTTGCCGTGAATCCAATATTCGTCAGTCAAGTTTGGACCAATT
>DIUF01000110.1 GCA_002422285.1 Flavobacteriales bacterium UBA6165
GTTTTTCCAAGAAAATACCATATTCAAAAAAAGCAATTGCCAGTGCTCTATTGGAATTGAATTCAAATTTGGTTTCGTCTCTGAGCGCGATGTTCATATCTCTAATGAGTGGTATTGTGGTTTGCAAGTAATCCTGTGAGCCTTTTTTGATTTTTTCCCATTTAGAATCTTGAAGTATTTGAAACATGACAGAATCTTCATCATGCCAAGTGCCTTTTACAAGCATTTCCTCAACACCGTGGAGCCTTATTCTGATATCAATGATTGCTTTTGATTCAGGAAATTCTCTCTTTTCTCTATCCAACCATTGTAGAGCTTTATCGAACATGCGTTTGTAACTAAACATGAATTGGATGAGGTGAAATTCATCCACATTTCTTGGGTTCACGCGACGAAAAGTTTTGAAATTATCGAAGGCCTTATCATAATCTTCGATAGCAATTAGCGTAAACAAATAGTCTAAGCTATCTGTGTTGCTCCAAGTTCGTGAGGGTTTGTTTAGTAAGAGGTCTAAAGCCAGTAACATAGAGTCTTTATCATAGCCTCTAGGGTATTCTTGTAATTGATAATAAGGCCTGTGCTCGTTGTGAGGCAAATTGTAGTTGTCTTGCGCAAACAAGCTTTTGGAAATCAGTACGATTGCCGCAATAATGAAGTGGAATATGCTTCTATTGATTACTTTCATAGCCTCCTTTCACCAAAGCGAAATACAAAATATTTACGCCCATTTTAAGTGCTTTTTCACGAACATCTGGCGTATTGTTGTGCACAGCTTCGTCTTCCCAACCATCGCCTAAATCGGTTTCGTAAGTGTAGAGCAAACACATTCTTCCGTTTTCAAAAATTGCAAAAGCCTGAGGGGGCTTGTTGTCGTGCTCATGTATTTTGGGAATACCTTTTGGGAAACTGTATGGATATTCAAAAATCTCGTGGTTGTAGGGTAGTTCCACCAATTTGTTGTCGGGGAAGAGCTTTTTGATTTCTGGTCGAATGAACTGATCGAGGCCATAGTTATCATCAATATGTAGAAAGCCGCCTCCTAGTAAATAATTGCGCAAATTTTGAATGTCAGAAGGTGAAAAAACAACATTTCCATGACCTGTCATGTGCACAAATGGGTAGTTGAATAAATCTGGAGAACCCACATCCACATAGGGTGTTTCTGGGTTGATGCGTGTGTTTTTGTTCTTATTGGCATATTGCACCAAATTCGGCAAACTGGTCGGATTGGCATAGTAGTCTCCACCACCGCGGTATTTGAGCACACCAATTTGGTAGGCGTATTGAGCGCTATTCTGCATTTGAATACTTGAGATACCAAGCGCGAGCAACAAAATTCCGAGAAAAGCTTTCCACTTCATATTTCTGATAATTTTAACATGGTGACGGCCACAAGTCCCGCAGTTTCTGTGCGCAGTCGATTGTTGCCCAAAGATACAGATTTTAGTCCTTGTTGCAAGGCGAGCTCAATTTCCTTTTTCGAAAAATCGCCTTCGGGACCAATCATGACAACGGTTTCTGTTGCTTGCGGAGACACTAGTAATGATCTTCTTTCAAAAGCATCGTTGCAATGTGCGAGAAGTGCTTCTGGGTGAGCAACAATGAAATCAGCTACTTTTTGTTGCTCCATCAGTTTTGGCATGTAAGCGCGCAGACTTTGTTTGGTGGCACTAAGCATAATTTTTTCCAAACGTTCAAAGTTCAATTTGCTGCGTTCGGAGTTTTCAGAAACCAGTGGAGTTATTGTATCCACACCGATTTCAACGATTTTTTCGAGCATCCATTCGAAGCGGTCGTTACCTTTGGTGGGGCAAATGGCAAGATGGATTTGCCTTTTAGGTTTTTCGTGGACCTCGATATTTTCGATTTCTACCTCGCATCGTTTGTGATGCGCAACAGCAATTTTTGCCTGAGCAATTAAGCCTTTTCCGTTGATGATTTCAATGGACTGACCAACAATTAAACGCAAAACCTTACACGCGTGATTGGATTCAACTTCGTTTAAAGTGACGATTTTGCTATTGGTTTCAAGTTGTTCGGCGTAGAAGCGATGCATGCTGCAAATTTCTTGGAATTCTCTTTACATGCTTGGTCTATTTAACTTATTTTTCAACAATTGTTGTGTTTTATTCTATCAGACTATCTTCAAATGCGAGTAACTTTGCAAAAATTTTCCTCAGTCATGATTGATCAGGTATTTCCGAGATTCCAACGTTTGACTATGCTTTTTGTCATTTTACTGAATTCCAGTTTTTTATCTTCTCAAACCCACAAAGCAGAGGGCTGGATTGCTTACATCGGGAACTATAAAATCAACGAGCAATGGCGTTTTTGGCACGATTACCACTTTGTGAACAATGCTTTTTTTGCAGTTCGACCAGGCATAACTTATGTCGCTCCTCGAGATTATCATGTATCGGGAGGCTATGCTTTTTTAGGCACGGCCACTCCCGCGTCGAGTAGAATCAATCGATTGGAGCACAGATTGTGGTGGCAAGTGAATAAAAATTTCCGGCTATCATCGCGTTTGACTTACCGTGTAAGGTATAGATACGATGGTCGATTTCGCGAGCGTTTGGATGCCACAGGGAATGTTGGTGAAGGCTTTGGCTTTAATAATCGACATCGCGTAATGCAAAGTTTCCGTTTTGTTGTTTCTCGCAATGATCGCGGCGGATTTTGGCACATAGACCTGATGAATGAAGTGCTTTACAATACCGGACGACAAATACAAAATGGCACAGACCAAGTGCGTAGTTATCTGCTTTTTGGTTATTCCACCCCAAAATTGACGATTTTGACTGGTTACCATCAGCGATATTTTCCGCCTCGTAACGGTCAATGGAGCATGAATCATGGATTGACGCTATGGTTTATTCATTCGAAGGGGAAGAAGGATTTGAGAGAGATGGAAGGGGGATAAAATGTGTTGAGTGTTGGGTGAGAGAGTTTTGAGTGTTAGGTGAAGAAGTGTTGAATGTTGAATGGAAAAGTGTTGAGTAATCCCAATAAATCGGATATTTGTAAGATGAACCATGCTCAATCCAACAATATTATTTGTCCTGTAATTACGCTCAACGAATTTCGGAAAAGACTGAATGACACTGGCGCTACGGAACTCTTGATTCTGGTGGACGAGAATACCCGAAAATACTGTCTCCCTGTGCTATTCAAACTTTTTCCAGAATTGAATGAAGCCGCTGTTTTTGAATTGCCTTCTGGTGAAATCAACAAGACTTTGCAGTATTGCGAGAGCGTTTGGCAGTTCATGAGCGCACGACAATTTTCTCGCAAAACAGTAGTGATAAATTTGGGAGGTGGTGTTCTATGCGACATGGGCGGATTGATTGCAGCACTTTACAAAAGAGGGGTTGTTTTTTACAATATTCCGACTACACTTTTGGCTATGGTTGATGCGGCACTGGGCGGAAAAGTAGCCGTCGATTTGATGCCTTTCAAGAATCAAATAGGTTTGTTTCAATCGGCTGAAGCCCTGGTTTTGCATCCTGAGTTTTTACTGACTTTACCGAAAGACGAATTGATTAGCGGCTGGGCTGAAATGCTCAAACATGCGCTTATTTCGGACGATGCATATTGGTTGAACTTGATTGCCCAAAATCCCGAAAATATCCAAATCTCGCTCATTGAAAAATCTATAGCGGTTAAAGCAAACATTGTTAAGAGCGACCCGATGGAGCAAAATGTTCGTAAATTATTGAATTTTGGTCACACGGTTGGACACGCTATAGAAAGTTATTATTTGACGAGCGATTCACCTATTAAACATGGTCATGCGGTGGCTCTCGGTATGCTGGTCGAAGCGCAAATTTCTCATGATTTAGGCTTGCTTTCACATTACGAATTGGCGGCCATTGGAACAAATATCACCAAACTTTATGCTTTTCCCTCCGACCTTTGTGAGCATATTAAAGCTCTTTTTGAATTGATGCTCAACGATAAAAAAAATAGCGGCGGTCAAGTGAAAATGGTCTTGATTGAAAAAATCGGAAAAGCAGTTTTTGATCAAAACGTGAATTTTGTGGTCTTTCAAAAAGCGCTCAAATTAGTAACTGAAAAACAAGCCTCATGAATACAATTAAATTTACCGTTTTAGCCGCTTCAATGGTCTTTTTGAGTTCCTGTGTTTATTTCCAACAAGAGGAAAATGCCTACGTGCCAGAACCTTGGAATCCCTTAGATGAACAGACTCAAATTGATGATGTGATTTTGGCCACCCAGCAACTGTTGGTCGGGAAATTGATTTCTCATGTCGATGGCGAAAATTTGGATGAAGCTGTACATTTCTGCGCGAAAAATGCTCAGACATTAACAGATTCTATGTCGCAGGTTTTGGGTTATAATATTCGTAGAATTAGCCCTCAAAATCGCAATGACAAAAATGCTTTGAATGCAGATGATGCTTTGGCTTTTGAACAATTCGAAAATTCATTGGCCTCAGGAGCACTCGAAAAATTCTTCGTTCCTGAAAATCAAAATGCCTACTACACGCCCATTCTGTTGGGAATGCCGCTTTGTTTGCAATGCCACGGAAAAGCTGAGGACAGAAATCCGCAAACTTATGCGCTGATTCAGCAATATTATCCCAACGACAAAGCGATAAATTATGATTTGGGGGCGCTAAGAGGGATGTGGAAAGTGACGGTGGGGGAGTGATTTTATGGAATTCTCATTTTTCTGCATCATCTTTGTAAACCCAACACCATGAGGAATACCATAACACTTCTGATGCTCCTGCTGATGACCTCGCTAAGCGCGCAGGAATCCATAAATCACATCTATCATCTTACAGTTTTAGACGCACAAAACAAGCGACCAATAAACGAGGTTCAAGTTCGATATAATTGTGGCTCCTCAACCATCGCTTTCACTGACGACAAGGGAGTTGTTCAATTGACATGTGCTGAGGACCGAATCAAATTGTACTTGAACAAGGAGTTTTATGTTGTGCAAGCAGATGTGTTTTTGAGAAAAGACCGTGCTCAAAAAGTCAGTGGCGACACCCTGTTTTTTCAGGTATTTCTGCAACCTAAATCGGCATTTACAACGGTTGAAGTAGTGGTTTCAAATCCATACGAGCCACAGGAAATTTTTGCCTCTGAGCGTATCAGTGTTGCCGATTTTGAGTTGTTGGACGATGGCAATATGTTGCTTCTGGTCTATGAAAGAAAATTGAACAAGGGTGCGGAATTGTTGGTGGTCGATGCCAATCAAAAGGTGCTATTCTCAAAGGATGTAGGCGCCGATGCCATGCATTTGTTTCGCGATTTTCGTGGCTTGATTCACTTGATGTACAAGTCGCGCTTGGATTACGTTTATATAGAGGATGAAATGTTTGATTTGGTACCCATGGACAAACAGTACTATCAGCGATATGTTGCGCCGATTATTGACACCAGTAAAACAAAATTCTATTTCACCAACTACCGCGAAACGTATCCTTCTGCTGAGTTTTTTGTGTATGATGCTTTAGACAGTACCTACGCAAAAATATCTAAAGTGAGCGATGAAATCATGATGGAAATGTTTGAAACTGAATACCTTTGGGTGGATATCAGAACGAAATTGTGGGCGCGCCAAATGGAACAGAGTACCGGTATAGCCAAAGAAGATATTGTGGGCGAAGTAATTTTCACCCAATCGATTTTCTATAAACCCATTTATGCGCCTTTTTTCATGCGCAACGATAGCATTTATCTCTTCGATTTCTACAAAGACTACATGCGCGTTTACGACCGTGAGGGCAATCCTCTAGATTCGATGGTGATTTCCATGCACAAAAATGAAAAGAAAACAGGGTGGTGCAATCGTTTGATTCAAGATGACGCTACAGGAATTGTATATGCGATTTTCGAAAAGGGCGGTTATACTATTATTCGAGCAATCGACCTGAATACGGGCACTTTAGGCATACCCATTCGTCTCAATTTGCGTTATGTAGAAAAGTTAATTATTCACGATAATGCGGTGTATTATACCTATCGCCCTTACGAATCCAATCAAAAGAAATTTTTATACCGACAATTGTTGCCCTTGCATTTTGGTGATGGAAACACGGCTAGCGACGGGCGGCATTGATTATTAATCCTCGTGTTCTTCTTCGTAGAGATTTGCAGGTTGTGCAGTTGGCGTTTGTCCCGGACGAATTTCTGTATGACGAATTTCTCCACCAGTTGTTCCGGCTTTTTGGGCAAAATATAAAGTGACACCAGCAAAAATCAACACAAGGATTGTTACAATGTTGGCGAATTTTTTCTTTGCAAACGAAGCCCACATACCGATTAGTGCAAGTGCGCCGAGTATGTAACTCAACAACGCAAAAGTCTCAGCTGCTTCCTCATGTTCGTGCACAAAATACCCATCGATGTTTCCCATGTTTTCTACAATCTCTTCAGCACCTTCTCCGCTCGACATAGCAATAACAGATGAAATAGCCCCAAGAATGAACATCAAAAAGCCAGTTCGCTTCACGGCTTCAGATTTGGCTACCAACCCAATGATGAGAATTAAGGCGCCAACGATAGGAAGAATTATAGGAAAATGGTTGACAACTAAGTGAAAATGGGCATCGTTCATAATTTGTGTTATTAAGTTTATGGTATACAGCGACGTTTTAGGAGAATGCTGTATTTCGGGGCGAAAAGTAGTGAAATTTTGGTTTCAGGGATGAATAAAGGTCAAATCCGCTCCAAAAAATAAATTAAATCCCGACGCTCTTCATCGCTGAGTTGAAATGGCCGAATTCTTTTGTCTTGATTGGGATTTCCACTGCCGCCTTTGCTGTAATAATCCAAGACTTCATCGATGGTTTTCAATTGTCCGTTGTGCATGTAAGGTGCAGTGAGTCTCATGTTTTTCAGACTTGGTGTTTTGAATGTTCCTTTGTCAATTTCCAGACCTGTGATGCGCCATCTGCCCCAATCCAAACTGTCGTAAAAACCATTATTGTGCAAACCAAAATCTGTAAAATAGGGCGTCTTATGACACGCAGCACAATACAATTTTTCTGAGAAAATCTGATAACCGCGCCGCATCTGGTCATCCATGGGTTTTTGGAGGAAGTAAAAATCATCGAATGGACTGTCCCACTGAATCAAAGTGCGTTCATAAGCGGCCAATGCGCGGGTCAGCACAAACACATCAAAGGGCATGTTGAAAGCTTTTTGCGCCAATACTTGATATTCTTCAATGGCTGCGAGTTTATCCACCAAATCCGAGATGCGTTCGTAGCCCATTTCGTTTAGGTCGATGATCGGCACGTGGCTTTGTCGCTCCAAATTCGGAATGGCGCCCTCGAACATGAAATACGGTTGATAGGCCACATTGACCAAACTCGGTGCGTTGCGCATAGATTTTTTGCCGTTTACGCCATCCGAAAGCACTTTTCCATCGGTGAAAGCACGTTCAGGCACATGACACGATGCACACGAAACAGTATTGTCGATGCTCAGTCGCGGGTCAAAAAAGAGTTTTTCACCCAAAGCCACTTTTTCAGCCGTGATCGGATTGTCTTCTGGGTCGATGACTTTCGGGTAGGGGGATTGTTTGTCGCAGGCAAGAAAAAACAGTCCTATGACCAAAGCCATAAGCCAAAAAAACGTACCACGAAACACCTTGAATTTCATGTCATAAAGGTAGAGAAATTTGAGTGATTCTCTCGAGCACCAATGAATGAATAGAGACTTCAATAATTTTCCTACATTCGTGAAATGCAAACTGTGATTTCCTACTTCGAAAACATTCCATCTTCGCATCGCACTGCCTTATTATTCGGCGGATTGGCGCTCTTTCTGCTTTGGGAATTTGTGTTGCCATCGATGCGTTTTTCTTACCACAAATGGCGTCATGCTGGGGTGAATATTTTCTTCACCTTAACAACTGCTGTGGTCAATTTATCTTTGGCCGTTTTGCTTGTGTCATCAGCATATCATGTCTCTGAAATTCAATTTGGACTGTTGCACTTGGTGGATTTACCCATTTGGCTCAATGCTATAATTGGTTTATTGTTGCTCGATTTAATTGGCGCCTATTTTGTGCATTGGGTTGAACA
>DIUF01000091.1 GCA_002422285.1 Flavobacteriales bacterium UBA6165
GATGAAGGATTCTTTTTTTCCAATCCGAGCATCGTCAAAGGCTTGTTTTCCTTCAGAAAAGGTTGGCTGATTTATGCGCCAGTGATGCTGTTTTCATTGATTGGCTTGTACTTTTTATTCCGCAAAAATGTTTGGCTTGGAACAGCCATTTCTTTGACCTTTCTAATTTTCATTTACCTCACCTTTTCTTGGTGGTGCTGGTGGTATGGCGGCGGATTTGGCGCCCGAACGATGATAGATATTTATCCCTTCATGGCTTTTGGTTTGGCTGCCGCAGTTGCATTTATCTACCAACAAAAAACATGGCTCAAAGCTGGATTTTTTGGTCTGATGTTCTTTTTCATCGGCTTAAATATGTTCCAAACCTATCAATACAAACTTTCGCTCTTACATTGGGATTCCATGACATTCAAAGCTTACAAAGGGATATTTCTGAAAACCCGATTCATGGAGGGCTATGTCGATATGATTTCGGAGCCGGATTATGAAAAACAGAAGAAAACTGGAACAGAAAATTAGGCTACATCTTCCTTGTTTTCTCTCTTCGGCAAATGATTCAAAAACAAATAAGCCGCCAATAAACTAGCCACCAAAGTGATTGTCCAATGTGTTGATGATGACTCTTCAACTTCGGCATAAACCAAAACAATCGAAAGCGTATTGTTGAGCGCATGAAATAATATGGGCAGCCAAATATTTCTCGTCACATAATAGGCATAAGTTAAACCCAAACCGAGCAAGAAAATTGGGATAAGAGTCAGTGCGTGATTGTGCAAACCAGCAAAAAACATGGAACTAATCAATGCTGGGATCCAGAAAGTATTGGTTTGTTTGTGAAGAAATCCGAAAACCACTTTTCTGAAGAAAAACTCTTCGGCAATAGCTGGAACAATTGCAATAACCACAATTGTTGCAGGAAGTAAAGCCTTGTTGTTCAGCAAATCGCGAACACTTTTCAGGTTATCCGGTTCCTCTGTGAAGCCCGTCCAACCTCTAGACTCAAAAAATTGGGTTAGGATTGCATAAGCACCTTCGGAAACGAAAAGCATTGCTACAAACAACAGGAAAGCAATCCCGTAGAATTTGTAATTTCCGGAGATTGGTTCATCAAAGCGCGCCAAAGAGCCATGAATTCTTAACCAAATAAACGCTGGTAAAGCGAAAGTTAAAATCAAGCTTATGGCAACATAACCAAGAAATTGTATAGGATTTGTGCTTGCCGAGCCCGCCGTAAGATTTGGAAAAAAGATCACTGTGCTTATCGCTACCAACAATATTCCCGCAAGCATCAATCCGATGAGTGCGAGTAGGGGGGTAAAGTTTATTTTGTTTTTCATTTGTCAAATATGTATAGTTTTCTTCTACGAGGCGCCGTTCTCGATACATTTTCTTAGTCTCAATCCAATGTATTCTTATCGCCCTAATTCTCCTTTTCGACTAAGAAAACACTCGGTCGGCTGGCATACCAGAAAGCCAGCCGACCGAGTGCTCGAGGAACGAGAGCGTATCGAGGATGGCGGAATTGGTAACCAAGTCAGGTCATCTTCACATAAACCACTTTCTTCGTTTCAAAGAACTCATCTTCAAAAATGTCAGCGAGATTAAAAACATCGATGGCTTGTTTGACGGGTTTCAACTCTTCAGTTAAGTCGCCACCTTTGAGGTACAAAATCCCATTTGGGAAAGGATTACGCTGAACAGAATCAAATTTTCCGTTGCACCATGGCAAGAAATTTTCCATGGCAGTGACTGCTCTACTCACTATAAAATCAAATTTTCCTTTCACATTTTCAGCGCGTTCGTGGATGCCAGTTACGTTTTTCAATTGCAAAGCGCTAGCCACTTCATTCACCACTTTGATTTTTTTNNATCGCCAAGGGAATTCCAGGAAAACCGCCACCTGTGCCAATATCCAAAATTCGTGATCCAGGCGCAAACTTCATTACTTTGGCAATACCCAATGAATGTAAAACGTGGCGCGTATAAAATTCGTCCATATCCTTGCGACTGATTACGTTGATTTGGGCATTCCACTCAGCATACAAGTCAATCAAAGCGGCAAATTGCTCGACTTGTTTTGGCGAGAGTTCAGGGAAATATTTCAGGATTTCGTTCATGATTTATTGGCGATAAAAATTCATTTCATCGATGTATTGACGCACGGGGTCGGTAACCAAATACTGGATGCTCTGTCCTTTTTGGATGTTGTTTCGGATGATTGTACTCGAAATCTGCATCATTGGCGAATCGGTGATAATCACATTCTTATGGTTGTGGATTTCGCTCAAGGTGGGTGCTACTTGGTTGTTCAATTCTGCCAAAGTAATCGGTCGAGGATAGACATAAATCTGATGGCGATCCAAGATAACTTCGTAGTTTTTCCATTTGTGAAAGGTGCGCAAATTGTCTTCGCCCATAATCAAAGCGAATTGATGCTCGGGATATTGTTCACGCAAATGCGCCAAGGTATCCAACGTATAAGAAGGTTTTGGCAGATTGAATTCTACATCGCTGGCCCGCAAATTAAAATTATCGTCGATGGCAATTTTCACCAAAGCCAAACGGTGGTAATCCGCCAAAAGGTTGTTGTTGGATTTTAATGGATTTTGAGGTGTCACAACCAACCAAACTTGATCCATATCATCGCGCTCTGCCATGTGATTGGCGATAATCAAGTGCCCAACATGAATGGGATTGTAAGTTCCAAAATACAAGCCGATGCGCATTATTTTTGGATAAAATTAGCCACCACAGTCTCCGCTTTTTGAAAAGCCGATTCTAGGTTGTCGTTTACAATAATTACATCAAATTCTGGGGCTGATTCCATTTCTTTTTTGGCTTTCGCGATACGCAGTTGAATCTTTTCTTCTGACTCGGTTTTGCGTTTTCTCAGGCGTTCTTCCAAAGCTTCAATGGAAGGTGCCTCAACAAAAATAGATAGCGCTTGATCCCCCAAAATCTTTTTGAGATTCAATCCGCCAACAACATCAACATCAAAAACTACGGCTTTGCCATCAGACCAAACTCGTTCCAATTCCGATTTTAAGGTGCCATAAAAATGTTCGGCATAAACCTCTTCCCATTCAATGAAAGCATCTTGCAATATGAGTTCACGGAATTTATCAACCGTCAAAAAATTGTAGTCAACACCATCAATTTCGTGAGGTCGAGGGGCTCTGGAAGTTGCCGAAACAGAAAAGCCCAAAGGCAAATCGGTATCGTTTAATAAATGCCTAACGATTGTTGTTTTACCAGCACCCGAAGGCGCAGAGAATATGATGCACTTTCCTTGAGTCATCTTATAATGTATTCAGAATTTGTTCTTTAATTTTTTCCAATAAATCTTTCATTTGAACCACAATCTTTTGCATTTCAGCATGATTGGATTTGCTGCCTAGTGTATTGATTTCACGGCCAATTTCTTGCGAAATGAATCCCAATTTTTTCCCGACATCAGCGCCATCTTTCATGGTATCGATGAAATAGTTGAGGTGATTGGAAAGACGCATTTTTTCCTCCGAAATATCGAGTTTTTCAATGTACATGATGAATTCTTGTTCCAAACGATTTTGGTCGATGTATTCATTCAATTTCTCTTCCAAATTGCGCTGCAAACGCTCCTTTACCGTTTGAATTCTTTCGTTTTCATAAGGTTCCAAAAGTGTCATCAAATGCCCAATTTGGTTGATGTTTTCCGTGAAATCTTTGATCAAAGCCTGTCCTTCTTGCTCTCGAAAAGCGATGGTGTGCTGCAAGGCCTGTTCGATTAAACTTTGTAAAAAAGCAATTTCAGCTTCATCGGGTTCTTGTTTGGCATTGGACAGTACTTCAGGTACACGCAAAATAAGCGCAATTGGGTCCGGACTGTCACGATTGATTTCAGTTTCCAAGCGTCTGATTTGTTCATAATAGCTTTTGGCAACTTCCAAATTAATCTGCGGAACAGCCTGTAAAGATTGGTTATCTACCTGAATGGCTACATCAATCTTGCCGCGCAATAAGCCCTCGGACATCAATTTTCGGAAATCAATTTCTTTGCTGCGGAACTCCTGAGGGAGCTTCATAGTCAAATCAAGCATTTTACTGTTGAGCGTACGGATTTCAACGGTGAACGATTTGTTCAACCAAGAGCCAGTAGCACGTCCGAAGCCCGTCATGGATTGCAGCATAATTCAAATTTTTGGCAAAAATACGGATTTTATCGGAGCCTAAGTTTTTCACAAGGTCTAGAGAAAAATGATATTAACAAACTACAAATAGGATTCCAAGAATAAATTCGAATAATATACATGCTGAAAAATTTTGATACTTACATTAGCACCATGAAACCATCGCATGAATTATTCAAGCTTATTCAATCTTTGACCAAGTCGGAGAAACGATTTTTCAAACTTACTTCCTCTTTACAATCGGGCGACAAGAATTACATTAAAATTTTTGATTACATCGAGCGTCAGGAGAATTATGATGAAGAAGAGCTAAAAGATTACTTTAAAAATGAGCGTTTCATTGCCCATTTACCTTCAGAAAAAAATCATTTATATAAGTTGATTCTCAAAAGTTTACGCATGTTTTATGGCGAACAATCGGTAAACAGTCAACTGCAACAAGAAATCAAAAATGTAGAGATTCTTTACCAAAAAGCCCTATTCAGCGAATGCCATAAAATCATTAAGAAATCCAAGAAAATAGCCCAGGAACACGAGAAATTTTACTATTTATTTGAGCTCATCGCATGGGAGAAAAAGCTCCTGGAAGAATCCTATGAATCAGGGGATTTTGAATTTGATTTGGATCAATTGATTGCAGAAGAGGAGACCGTGATTGCGAAACTCAGGAATTTGGCCGAATATCAAGTGCTTTATTCCAAAATCAACTATATTTTTAGAAGTGGTGGGTTTTCAAGAAATGACGATGAGAAAGCGATTGTTGATGGCATTGCGGATTATCACCTCATCAAAGGAAAAAACACGGCTT
Organism: Flavobacteriales bacterium UBA6165; assembly: GCA_002422285.1. GTDB lineage: Bacteria > Bacteroidota > Bacteroidia > Flavobacteriales_D > Crocinitomicaceae > UBA6165. The sequence continues at coordinate 4,978 of DIUF01000091.1, forward strand.
TATCAACGCGTGCCACTTCAATTTGCTATTACATCAAAGGATTATGCAGCGCCACCAATCGCGAGTATCAAGATTCGTTTGTGTTTTTCAAACGCGTGATTTCCATATTGGATGAAAACCCAAAAATCAAGGCTGATTTGACGAAACGCTATTTGTCAGCTCAAGCGCATCTGATACGTTGTTACATCGATATCAAAGATTTTCAAAGCGCAAAAGACATTATCGAAACTCTGGAAAATTCGCAAGACGAACCTGGATTTCAATCGGTGGACATGCAAGTGCGCTTGTATGCAGTTTCTACGGGTTATCATTTGATTTTACTCAATGCCCAGGGAAAATTCTGGGAAGCACTCGGATATATCGGTGAAACTGAAAAAAATCACGCGCTTTATGCTGATAAATTGACCAAAGAGCAACGACTGATTTTTGCATACCACACGGCTTATGCGCATTTCGGATGCGGACAATTCAAACAAGCGATGAAAGTGTTGAATGAACTTATCAACGACAATGAAACCATGTTGCGTCAAGATATTTACAGCTTTGCCCGCGTGTTGAATATGTTCATCCATTATGAATTGGACAACCAAAGTTTGCTGACTTATCACATCAATTCAACAAAGCGCATTTTAAGCAAATCAGATAGAAATTATGAGATTGAGAGCTATTTGATTGAGAGTATTCAGAGGTTGAATCGTGTGCAAACCAAATCTGAACGTCTCGAGCATTTCCAAAACATGAAAAAAGACATCGAAACCATGATGAAAGACCACCGTGAAAAAGTGATTTTGGAATATTTTGACCTTGGTTTGTGGATAGATGCAAAATTGAATGGCCTTACTATGAATGAAATGTTGAAATAGGGCTTTCGATTGTTTTATTACATTTGCACATGCGTATTTCAGTTTTGTTGTTGCTACTTGGATTGATGCTTACTTCTGCATCGGGCAATTTCAGTATTCCTAAAAAATTCAGGGGCCAGTATCGCTGTGAAATGCCCTCGTATGAAATTGAACACGATGGACAAACAACTAAAGTAGAAGCAACAATTGCTTTTCTCTTGATTTATGAATCGCGCGTGATTTTGAAAGTAGGTGGCAAATCATTCAGCAGTTTCGTTGAAAAGAAGCGTGGGGCCAATGCAGCACTTTCCTACACCGCCAAATTTGATTCACCCTTTGGTCCGTGTATAATTTCATTTGCCAACAAACCTAAAAGCGCCACTATCGATTTGCCGATGTTTAATAATTTGGTGTTTCAGAAGGTGAAATAATTCGGATACGGAAACATGAAATTCAATGCATTACGCATATCAATTTGTTCCTCATCAAATTCATAAACTCGAATTACAGTGAAATTTCTAATCGCGATATTTTCAAACAACGTTTGCTTTTGAAAAACTGATTTTTATTTCTTTCTATTTAAAAGCTCTTATAAAAAGTTGGTAATTCAGTTATTTTATTCTTCGAAAGAACAAAGTGAAAAAAAAGTGCTACTTTGCCGCCCTAAAACTTAACAAAAATTAACATGAATCTCACGACAAAATGGATCAGTCTATTACTGTTTGCTTTGGTTTTTAATTCGGCATTATATGCGCAAAATTATCTTGGGGCACTTCAGAGCAATTATGGCGGAATAATGGGGGCGGACTTGCAGCCGGCTTCAATTGTCGATGGTCGCTACAAATTTGACTTAAATTTATTCAGTTTCAATTTTGACTTTTGGCAGAACGCGAAATATTTCGATGCAAGTGTAATGCCTAAAAGAAGCTGGCCATACTCTTTAAGAAAAGACACTGGTTGGTTGTCAGATACGATGTTCTATGAAAATTCAATTTTCAACGTAAGAGATTACAACAGTCCAAATGCGCGTCCAGTTGGAATTTATACCGGAATGCAACTTGATATTTTGGGTTTCATGTTTCATATTAAACCAACAATTGCTATTGGTTTTTCTGCAAAGGTCAGATTTATCATGAACTTGGATGACGTGCATCCTGAAGTTGCAAAATTGGCAGAAGAAGGACTGGATTTCAATCCACTTTGGAATAAAACCATTGATGGTTCATTGTTTAATCTAAGATCAATGTCTTGGGCTGAGTATGGTATCAATTATGCCCAAGTGATTTCAGACAAAAAGGCGCATCATTTCAAGGTGGGTGGTAGATTGAAGTTTCTTCAAGGACTAAACGCCATTTACATGCAATCTTCTGATTTAGATTTTGAGCTTTTGAATAAAGATACTGCAACAACACTGCGAGGCAACTTTAATTTTGGTTATTCATCAAATTTGGATGAATACGTCTCTGGAAACACAGAATTTGGTTTCGGTGAATTCTTCCGATTAAATTCTAAGCTTGGTATCGGTGCTGACATAGGGTTTGTTTATGAGTGGCGTCCAGATTGGCAAAAACACAAATACGACATGGACGGAAAAACCGATCTATGGAGACGAGACAAAGAAAAGTACAAAGTCCGCGTTGGAGCATCAGTAATCGATATTGGAGGCATGCGATTTCAAAAAGCTGGTGCCAGTAGAAATTTCAGTGTCAATACAACAACATTTGATCTGAATACCTTCGAACAAGCAAACGGAATTGGTTCTTTCGCTGGGATTATAGACAGCTTGATTTTGAATGATGCTGATTGGACTGCAAACGAGAATTTAGAAGAAACATTTTTCATGAATTTACCCACAGCTTTTAGTTTACAGGTAGATTATCACATTTGGAAAAATTTCTATGTTAACGCAACTGCATATGTCAATTTGAACAATGCCCAGAGAGCATCTAATGTTCAACTGCCAAGTCAATTTGCAGTAATTCCAAGTTATCAATTGAGCTGGTTGGGAATTAGTGTTCCTGTTTCTTATAATGAGTTTAGCGGTGGGCGTGTAGGTCTTGCTACACGCATTGGACCTCTTACAGTTGGCACGCCAGACATCAAAACTCTTATTCCACATGGAAAAATGCGTGGTGCAGGATTCTTCTTCGGTCTAAGAATACCTATTGCATATCGACATCCACGCGACTCGGATTTCGACAAAGTATCGGATAAACTTGATGAATGTCCTGAAATCCCGGGTATATGGGAGTTTAAAGGCTGTCCAGATAGCGATGGCGATGGCATTCCAGATAAAGAGGATGACTGTCCCCTTGAAGCTGGTTTAGCTAAATTCAAAGGCTGTCCTGACACTGACGGCGATGGCATTCCAGACAAAGAAGATGAATGTCCAAAAGAAGCGGGACTTCCAGAATTCAAGGGCTGTCCAGATAAAGATGGCGATGGTATTCCTGACCACTTAGATGCTTGTCCAGATGCCGCTGGGCCAAAAGAATACGATGGCTGTCCAGATACAGATAGCGATGGTATTTTAGACTACCTGGATGAATGTCCAAATGTGCCTGGCCCTGCTGAAAACAATGGATGTCCATGGCCAGATACAGATGGTGATGGTGTATTAGATAAAGACGATAAATGTCCTTACATCGCAGGACCAATCGAAAATGATGGGTGTCCTTATGCTGATACAGACGGTGACGGCGTTCCAGACAAAGATGACGACTGTCCAGAAACTCCTGGCCCAGCATCAAACAGAGGTTGTCCAGAAATAGAAGAAGAAATCCAGATAATTCTCAAGACTGCATTTGATAATCTTGAATTTGAAACTGGTAGAGCTATTATAAAAGATGAGTCTTATCCATCGCTTGCCGAATTAGCTGATGTTTTATTAAACAAACCTGATTGGGGACTTCAAATTTCTGGTCACACAGATAATGTAGGTAATCCACAATCTAATTTGATTTTATCTAAGAGAAGAGCAGAGGCTGTTCGTGACTATTTAGTGAGCAGGGGTATTGATCCTAGCCGTATCAATGTGCTGTTCTTCGGTCAAACAATGCCGATTGCTCCAAACGATACCGCCGAAGGACGTCAGCAAAACAGACGTGTTGAAATGGTGATAATTTTCAAATAAACGCAGCAGAAAACCATAAAACACCTCAAGATTACTTGAGGTGTTTTAATATGTCAATTTCTCAACTAGTACCTTATCTTCATAACATAATTGAAAATTTCAAGCTTTGATTTCAAAGCAAAAAAATCGTCCCCGAAACGAAGACGATTTCCTTATATGTTTTGAGCAACTAATCTCTCAACTTCAAGCCCAAGCTATTGTCGTAGATATCTTTGAATTCTTGAACAAAACCATAGTGCGTATCATCCACACACATTTTGCCTTTGGTTACATGGCCCAACAAAGTGAATGGAAGTCCAGTAGCCATCATGAATTCCAAGAAATCTTCTTCGGTTTCTTCGGTTAATGTAATAACAACTCGTGACTGGGCTTCTCCAAACAAGAATGCATCTTCGCGCACCTCGGCATCTGTAACAATGTCGAAGCCCAATTCGCGTGGGAAACTCATTTCAGCCAAAGTCATGAACAAACCTCCATCCGAACAGTCGTGAGCAGCGTTGATCAATTTGTTTTCAATCAAACCTTTCACCGCTTCTTGCACCAAAAATTCTTGGTCTAAATCGAAATGTGGCGCTGGAGAAGCTTCTATTTTATGGTAGGAATACAAATATTCAGAAGATGAAATACAGTTTGCACTGTCGCCAATTAAGAAAATCAAGTCGCCTTTTTGCTTGAAATCCAAGGTCATGATGTTGTCTTTGTGCGGTACAATACCCAACATGCCAATGGTCGGCGTTGGGAAAACTGGCACCTCTTTTCCTGCAATCACAGATTGGTTGTAGAAAGAAACGTTTCCTCCCGTAACAGGTGTTTCAAATTTGCGACAAGCAGCGCTCATTCCTTTGATGGCGCCCACAAATTGCCAGTAAGACTCCGGATTGTATGGATTTCCAAAATTCAAACAGTTGGTAATCGCACTTGGGAGACCACCTGAACAAACAATGTTTCTCGCAGCTTCTGAAACAGCAATGGCCGTTCCCACTTCTGGGTCAGCGTTTACGTATCGTGAATTACAATCCACCGTCATGGCCAAAGCTTTGTCTGTGCCTTTTATGTTCACGATTCCTGCATCAGATGGACGGTTGGTGGTCATCGTTTTTGTACCCACCATTGAATCGTATTGCTCATATACCCAACGCTTCGAAGCGCAGTTTACATGACTCATCAAATGAATCGCAACTTCTTTCAAATCTTCAGGTTGCGCCACATCATCAATGTTGAATTTCTTGTATTCTTGGAAATAAGCTGGTTCTTTGTACTCGCGCTGATAAACGGGAGCACCGCCACCCAAAACCAAGGATTCAGCAGGTACATCGCCCACCAAAACATCGTTCATGTAGTAGCGCACACGACCAGAATCCGTAACATGACCAATTTCTTCAGCGTGTAAATCCCACTTGTCGAAGATTTGCTTCACGACTTGTTCTTTACCTTTCTGAACCACAACCAACATGCGTTCTTGCGATTCAGACAACAAAATCTCGTAAGGCAACATGTTTTCCTGACGCGTTGGCACTTTATCCAAGTAGATTTCCATACCAACACCACCGCCAGCACTCATTTCACAAGTCGAACAAGTAATGCCCGCTGCGCCCATGTCTTGCATGCCCACAACAGCATCGGTTTTCGCCAATTCCAAAGTAGCTTCGAGCAATAATTTTTCTTGGAAAGGGTCGCCCACTTGTACTGAAGGCAAGTCGTTGGCTGAATCTTCCGTTATATCTTTGGATGCAAAAGCTGCACCTGCAATTCCATCTTTTCCTGTAGCCGAACCCACGATATACACTGGATTCCCCGGACCTTTAGCTTTCGCCGAAATCATTGTCCCTGCCTCCAAAATACCAGCAGAAAAGGCGTTCACCAATGGATTTTGGTTGTATGATTTATCAAAAAACACCTCGCCGCCAATAATCGGAATACCAAAAGCATTTCCATAGTCGCCGATGCCTTTCACAACACCTTTCACCAACCATTTGGTACGGGCTTCTTCGATGTCACCAAAGCGCAAAGAATTCAATTGAGCAATTGGTCGCGCACCCATCGTAAAAATGTCGCGGTTGATACCACCAACACCCGTTGCCGCTCCTTGATAAGGCTCAATAGCACTTGGGTGGTTGTGCGATTCAATTTTGAAAGCACAACCCAAACCATCACCGATATCTACCAAGCCAGCGTTTTCTTCACCAGCTTTCACCAACAAATGCGGACCATCCTTTGGCAATTGTTTCAACCAAAAAATTGAGTTTTTGTAAGAGCAATGCTCCGACCACATCACAGAATACACGGCAGTTTCCGTGAAATTTGGAGTGCGTCCAAGAATCTCCTTGATCATATCAAATTCATCAGCGCGGAGACCCAATTCTACCGCTTGCTCTACCGTTGCCGGTGTATGTAATTTTTCTAAACTCATTGCATCGAATTTTTCGAGATGCAAAAGTACAATTATTGTTGTGTTTTGCTGGAATGAGTTTTCAACACATGTGGGATATATTAATCGATGCTTTTTTCTATACCTTTGAGCCCATGCTCATATTTGTGATATACACAATTGTCTTAGCTTTGATTTTGAAGAAATTCTCTTTCTTTAAAACTGAAGCCCTATCAGGCTGGGGGATGTATCTGGCTTTTGCTGCAAAACTTGGAATTGCCATGTTTTTCTTTGCCTTTCCATACAGCACGATGATTGATAGCGGGCACTACATGCACGATGCCGATGCGTTGAGTCGGGTTGCATATGAAAGTCCAGGTGATTTCTTGAAGATTTTTTTGGGCTTTGGTGATGTGCAGAGTTTGAATGAACATTATCTATCAGAGACCACGTATTGGAGCCACGACAAAGGCTGGATTTTCAGTGACACGCGCAATGTGATTCGGGTGAATGCGATTTTTCATTGGTTGGCGTTTCACAATCCGCGTGTGGTGCTGTTGTTCAATGTGCTTTTTTGTTTGATTGGTTTGCGCTGGTTTTATCAAGGTCTTTCGCAATTGGTGAAAACGAAGAAAAACCTGCTGTTTTTGTTGATTTTTTTCCTGCCGAGCACACTTTTGTGGACAGCCAATTTGAGCAAAGAAGCTTTCCTTTTGGTCGGATTTGGCTTGCTGATGCGCAACGTTTTCATGGGTAAACAACT
>DIUF01000075.1 GCA_002422285.1 Flavobacteriales bacterium UBA6165
GCGGTGCACAGATGATTGCCGAGCGCATCCAACCACATTTGGCGATAGTTACTGATGTTTGCCACGACACAGGCACACCGATGATGAACAAAATCCAACAAGGCGACACCGTTAGCGGCAAAGGTCCAGTTTTGACTTATGGTCCAGCGGTACAAAACAATGTATTGAATATGATTATTGAAACCGCTGAAAAGGCAGAAATTCCATTCCAGCGGGCAGCAGTTTCTCGTTCAACAGGAACAGACACAGATGCTTTTGCTTATTCCAACGACGGCGTGCCATCTGCATTGATTTCATTACCTTTGCGATACATGCACACCACTGTTGAAATGGCACACAAAGATGACGTGGAAAACTGTATTCGTATGATTTATGAAACGCTTTTGAATGTGAAAGCGGGACAGAGTTTTAAATATTTTTAGAAAAAACATCAACAGACCACGGGAGTGGTAGAGCTTTCAAGAAAAAGAAATCTCAATACCTCCAAAAAACATCAATGGACCAAGGGAGTGGTTGAGCTTGTCGAAACCACCCTTTTTATTTCTGACTAGGCACCTCATCTCGCCCTTTGGTTTTTCCTTTAGCAAAATCCATGATGCGCTTATAGGTATCGGGGCAAACATCTTTGAATGCGCGGTCGTAGCTCATTGCGCTAACTTCAATATCCAAAGAATCTGCAGCGGCACGTATGCAATCGCGGACGCCTTCAATGGTTTGATCAGAGGAACATGCACAAGCCATTTCCGCGGCTTTTTTTTCTGTATCGGAATAACCACATGCAGTAAAAATGAATGCTGCAAGCGGAAGTAGAATGTGTTTCTTATTCATAATCAAGGTTGCCAATTATTTGATTTTTTATCATGTCATGGAGTTCAAGAAAATTATTGCACTGCTCCGACATAGCTTTGTCAAAGGCCTTATCTTCAATACTCACTCCGAATTCTTCCTCAACTTTTGCAGAACACTTTGCATAAATCAAGATGTCATTTCCGGTGTTTTCAACCTGACTTTGCTCATGACTGATGCACGTGCATAGTTGTTGAGCTGCGCTATTGTAAGAAGCTTGATTTGGCCCACATGAAGCCAAGAAATTCAAAACAAAAAGTAGCATTATTACCTTTCTCATGACTTCTTATTTTCAGCAATTATTTTCTTCGCGGCATCCCAATAAATATCCATCTCTTCAAGATTCATTTTGGTGAAATCTGCTCCATCTTTTGCGGCCAATTCTTCCATGAGCATGAAACGTTTCATGAACTTCTGATTCGTTTTCTCCAAAGCACTTTCTGGATTTAAGCCTAAAAACCTTCCATAATTAATTAAGGAAAACAACACATCACCATATTCACTTTCAATTCGATTAGACTTGGCGTCCACTTCCGTTTTCAACTCCTCAATTTCCTCGCGGACTTTCTCAAAAACCTGTTCTTGGTTGTCCCAATCAAAACCAATTCCTCGAACTTTTTCTTGAATACGTTGGGCTTTTACCATGGCAGGAAGGCCTTTGGGCACACCCTCTAATACAGATTTTTTGCCACTGCCCTCTTTCAATTTGATGCGCTCCCAATTGGCTTTCACCTGTTCTTCTGTTTCAGCAATCACATCACCGTATATATGCGGATGACGTTCAACCAATTTATCACAAACGGCGTGAATTACATCGGCAATGTCAAAGTCTTTAGTTTCAGAGCCAATGCGGGCATAAAAAACAATATGCAATAACAAATCCCCCAACTCTTTTTTAATTTCGGGCATGTCTTTTTCAAGAATAGCGCCTGTCAATTCATAGGTTTCTTCTATTGTGAGATAGCTCAAGGAATCGAAAGTTTGCTTTTTATCCCACGGACATTGCTCACGGAGTTCATCCATGATTTTGAGTATTCTTGCGAATGCGTCTTTTTTCTGTTCGAGGGAGTTCATTTTTTTGGCGGTTTTTAACTCGAATTTTGTTTTAGTTCAAATATACTCAGTCTGATTTTAGAATTTCTGATTCGAGATTTGAGATTCGAGATTTACTCAGTGCGAATCTCGAATGTCAAATCTCAAATTTTCTAATGTCTAATACAAACTATCTCGTAACTCTTGAATTTTTGGATCGCTAACAAATTCTTCATAAGGCATCCATTTGTCAATAAAGCCTTTTGGTCCGATTTCTACAATTCTTGTCGACACTGTGTTCACCAATTCAAAGTCATAAGAACTGAACAAAATCTGTCCTTCAAAATCGCGCATACCATTGTTCAAGGCAGTTATCGATTCCAAATCCAAGTGGTTTGTTGGTTCGTCGAGCATAATCACGTTCGCGCGGGCCATGATGAGTCGCGATAACATACAACGAACTTTCTCGCCACCCGAAAGTACAGTGGAACTTTTCAAAGCATCTTCACCGGAAAACAACATTCTCCCCAAAAAGCCACGCAAGTTAACCTCTTCACGTTCTTCATCTGTTTTGGCATATTGTCTCAACCAATCAACCAAAGTAATTTTGTCTTGGAAAAACGAACTGTTGTCCGATGGCATGTAAGCTGTTGTGATGGTTGTCCCATAAGTAAAGCTACCAGAATCAGGTTTCATATTTTCATTCAGAACTTCAAAAAGTGCAGTGATGGCATTCGAATTTCTAGAAACAAATGCAATTTTATCTTTCTGATTCACAACCAAATTCAAATCTTTGAACAAGAAATTGCCATCTTCGCCACGAACGCTTAGTCCGTTGATATTCAACACTTGATTTCCAGCCTCTCTATCTTGTGAAAAAATAATTCCTGGATATCTTCTGCTCGATGGCTGAATTTCATCGATATCCAATTTATCCAATAATTTTCTTCGGCTCGTTGCCTGCTTGGATTTAGATGCATTGGCAGAGAAACGCGCAATAAATTCCTGCAATTCCTTTTTCTTGTCCTCAGCTTTTTTGTTTTTATCAGAGCGTTGACGGGCAGCCAATTGAGACGACTGGTACCAGAAAGAATAATTACCCGTAAAGAGTTGGATTTTGTTGTAGTCGATATCACAAATATGCGTAACTACGGTATCTAAAAAGTGACGGTCGTGAGAAACGATTATAACCATATTTTTATAATCCAAAAGGAAATCCTCGAGCCATTTAATGGTCTGACCATCGAGGTCGTTGGTTGGTTCATCGAGAACAAGCACATCTGGATTACCAAAAAGTGCTTGAGCCAAAAGGATTCTCACTTTCAACTCGGCAGGCACATCAACCATGTTCATATAATGAAACTCCTCTTTGATACCGAGGTTCGACAAAAGCGAAGCAGCATCAGTTTCGGCGTTCCAGCCTTCCATATCCGCAAATTCGCCTTCCAGTTCAGAGGCACGCATACCATCGGCATCAGAAAAATCAGGCTTCATATAAAGCGCATCCTTTTCCTTCATGATTTCATACATGCGTTTGTGGCCCATGATGACAGTTTCCAAAACCGGGTGACTGTCAAACAGAGAATGTTCCTGACGCAAAACCGCCATTCTTTTACCAGGCTCTAAGTCAATTCTTCCTTTTGTGGCATCGAGGTCGCCCGAAAGAATTTTCAAAAAAGTAGATTTCCCAGCACCATTCGCGCCAATGACGCCATAACAATTGCCATTGAAAAACTTCAAATTAACATCGTCGAACAAAGTTCTTTTGCCAAATTGAAGCGATAAATTAGATACAGTAAGCATTTTATAAATTCAGAATTATTCGGGCGCAAAGATAGTTTGTTTTTAGGGACTTCGAAGTTGAATATTTCAAAGAAATCAATTCACGTAAAATTCGACGCAAAAAACTATTTAATAATAAGATAATCTTCGATTAACTGAGTGTGTGTTATTTTATAACATTTGATTAAAAAATTTGCAAGCCAATCATTTTTATACTAATATTGCGTCCATAAAACTATGCTAAATCAACATGCTATGAAAAACATTTATTTTCTTGCGTTAACACTACTCTCTGCTATAAATTTATCCGCTCAAGTAGTAATAAACGAATACTCTTGCTCCAACAGACAAATTACTGACGGCTACAATAACTATGAAGATTGGGTTGAATTATTTAACACAACTTCGTCGTCAGTTAATTTAGGTGGATATTATCTCAGTGATAAAGTCGATAATCCAACTAAGTGGCAATTTCCCTCAGTTAGTATTCCAGCAAACGGACGCTTAGTTGTTGTATGTTCGCGACGTGATGGTTTATTTAATGGCGTACCACATACTAATTTTTCACTAAGTCAAATAAATCCAGAAGATATTGTTTTCTCTGCTCCAGACGGCTCATTGATTGAGACCGTTCCTATTCTTCTTACACAAAGAAATCATTCTCGAGGTAGAATCACAGATGGAAGCGCAACTTGGGGTGTTTTTCAATCGCCTACATACGGTACGCCCAACGCAGGTTCGTGGCTGTCGTATACTGAAAAACCTGTGCTCTCCTTAAATCCAGGATTTTATCAAGGAACCCAAACAGTCTCTATCACGGTTAGTGACCCTGATTTGTCAATTCGTTATACAACAAATGGGGCCGAACCCAACTCCTCATCCACGTTGTATACTGGACCAATAACAATTAGTCAAACTACAGTTGTACGTGCAAGGGCTTTCTCAAGCAATACGAATATTGGACCTGGTTTCATTGAAACCAATACATATTTCATTAATGTTACTCACGCTTTACCAGTGGTTTCAGTTTGTGGAACTGAATTAGCTCAACTATTCAATGGAAGTTGGAGTTTACGACCAGTTGGTGTCTTAGAATATTTTGACGAAAACGGTGGTTTTATAGATGAAGTTGTGGGAGATTTTAATAAACATGGTAACGACTCATGGGCTTATCCTCAACGTGGAGTAGACTTTATCGGGCGTGATGAAGCAGGGTATAATGAAGAATTAAATCATCCACTTTTTATAACCACACAAAGGGATAAATTTAAACGCGTGATGTTGAAAGCTGGTGCAAATGACAACTATCCATTTTCAAACGGTGCACATATTCGAGATGCATATGTTCAATCTCTTTCTCAGTTAGGTGAATTAGACCTCGATGAAAGAAGTTCTGCGTTTGTTGTCGTATACATGAATGGTGAGTACTGGGGTCTTTATGATATTAGAGAAAAAGCCGATGATCACGATTACACTGATTTTTACTACAATCAGAATCGTCAGTATAAAGACGCGCCAAACCACATTCACTACATGAAGACTTGGGGAGGTACTTGGCAGGAATATGGAGCTCCTTTAGCTCAGCCATCTTGGGTAGCTTTAAGAAATTATATTCTTAATAATGACATGGGAAATGCCGCCAATTTCGCTTATGTTAATGACAATTTTAATTGGCAGTCGCTTATTGATTATTTCGTTGTAGGTTCAGTTACGGTTTGTGCAGACTGGTTGAACTGGAACACTGCTTGGTGGAGAGGAACTGACCCAGAGGGTGACGCATTAAGATGGCGATATGTTTTGTGGGATTTGGATAACACATTTGGACATGGAGCCAATTATACTGGTTTACCGAATACAGGACCCACTGCCGATCCTTGTAATGTAGAAAACTTAAATAACCCTGGTGGTCAGGGTCATACCCTTATACTTAATAAATTACTCGATGAAAATCCAATGGTATATCAATATTACGTTACTAGGTATGCGGATTTAATGAACACTACTTTCTCTTGTCAATATATGCATTACGTCCTTGATAGTATGTTGGAACTGATGGAGACTGAAATGCCTGCGCAAATTGACAGATGGGGAGGTACTTACAACGGTTGGCAAAGCCGTGTAAACATCCTTAAGAACTGGATTGATTCGCGCTGTGTTAATTTAGTTAATGGAATGATTGATTGCTATGACTTAACTGGGCCTTACGTTCAAAAAATTGAAGTTTTTCCTGCTGGGGCTGGACAAGTTAAATTGAATACAGAAACAATAACAAATTTTGGTGCGGTTCGAAATGTGTTTGGTGGAATTGAAACAATTATGGAGGCCATACCTCAAGGAAATTACCAGTTCTCTTATTGGGAATTTAATAACACTATCATCACAGATCCAACTGAAATACTTCAAATCCTAAATATTGAAGCAAATAATGACATTGTTGCACACTTTGTTGATGTAACACAATCTGAAAATCAATTAATTTATTACTGGCACTTCAACAATTTCCAATTGATTGATGATTTACCAGTGAATGCTATTATTGCGGATTATCAACTTTTCCCAAGTGCTAATGCTACAATGACCTTTACTGGAGGAGACCCCAATATGGATCCTGTGAATAGCGACGGAAGCAGCCAAAATTTACAATTGGGTGAAAGTGCAGGAGTAGCGGTTCGTGTTCGAAATCCATCTGCAGGTCGCGCTTTGGTATTTAATCTACCAACAACAGGTATTGAGGATATTAGATTCCTTTATTCAGTGAGACGCACAAATCAGGGTCAATTAATCAATAACATTTCTTACAGCATAGATGGTGTGAATTACATAACCTCCGGTTTGACTCAAACTGCGTATGATATCACAACTAATTATCAGCTTATTTTAATAGATTTTTCAGACATTTCTACTGTAAATAACAACCCGAATTTCCATATTCGAATTGAGTTTGAGGGAAATACTGATCAACTCAATGGCAATAATCGATACGATAATATATCCTTGACTGGTTCTCCAATTAATAGCAATCCTAACGTTTCAGTAGATGAATTCCAGTTTGAATTTGTGGTTTTCCCTAACCCATCATCCAATAACTTCAATGTTATCAGCTCTGAAAATGTGAAAGAATACCGTGTTGTTGATTTGCTTGGAAAAACTATCCTACACGTTCGAAATATGAATGTTTCGCAGTTCGAAATATTTATGCAAAATTTCGCGCCAGGCGTTTATGTTCTTGAATTGACTACAGCTAATGGAACGGCACAAACAAGAATGGTGAAACAATAGGAACCTAAAACCAAACCATATAAAAAAGGCTACCTGATTATCGGGTAGCCTTTTATGTTTTTAGTACATACTGTCACTCAAATGATATCTAAATCTAATTGTGTCTATTAACATAATTCCACTCTGCTTTAAAACTGCCGATTTTGCTTAGCATCACTTGTTGAATCAATGTTAAAAAACCACACGAACACCTGGAGAAATTGCGAACGCACCAGTGGATTGAATTCGAATAGCTTGAGCTTTCTGTAAAAAAATCATTGGCATGGCCTCCAAAAACAAATGTACATTTTTCAAAATATTTTGCTTTTTACCTAATCGAAAATCAACACCAATTGGAATAAAAAAATTTAAATCGTACCATGGTTTTGCTCGCAAGACCTCTCCCTTATAATCACTCCAACTTTGAACATTATTATCGTTGTACATCATCATACCTGTTGAACTTTCGGCAACAAAATAATATCCCTCATACATTCCAATACTTATATTAGAATTCATAGAAATGCCAAGTCCAAAACCTACACCAACATAGGATTTCCATCTTTTTTCGGGATTGGTTTGCCACAAAATTGAGGTGTGCAGTCGAATTCGATCTGTATGCGCCCGAAGAGAGGTTGACATGTAATAAATAGAATCAATTGGTTGTGTTGTGGTAACACCCTGAAAAGTTGTAAAAATGGTGTCGTAAGCATAACGTTCAATGCCATGATATCCAATTGAGCTGTTGGTAGTTGAAAAATAGGCAAATCCTATTCTTAGCAAGGGACGCCCCAACAATTCTTGCCCATTCCTTTTTTGAATATTGAAATTTAAGGCCATCTGAAATCCTCCTCCCATTGTTCCCAAAGTATTTACCCATGTATTCTGACCTGTCAAATCGAAATCAGGAAAATCATGTAATGCCAAATTCTGAAAATCCTCTATACGCATGACAGTTGATTGTCCGACATACATAAATCCACTCATTTCCAAACCATTAATACTTAATAGTCGACTTTTTGTTCCATCAATTTGCGCATAACTGATGAGGAAATTAGAACAAAGTGCGACTGACAAAATCTTTCTCATAGGTAAATTTTGAAAAAAAAACGATGGTGTTCTTGATTTATTGCAAAGCATATTTCAATTAACGCACGATAGTTTTATCAAACACTCTAAATCTTCCTCCAAAAGAAAAATAAACACCATTTCGAGGCTCGTGTTGGTGATTTTGAACTATTGAATTCTGAAATAAAGGAGCTATTTCAAAAAACACATGAATATTTCTCCAAAATCGTGTAAAGGTTGCAAAACGAATATCAAAACCTACTGGTAAACTCAAACTATAAAATTGATAAGGCAACATTCTCTCTGTTTCGTTTTGCAAAATTTCACCAGAAGCCAGTTGTTGAGTCCCTGTACCCATAGCATGTTCTTTTCGCCATCTCAAGGAATAATTGTAGTGAATTATTGAGTACACCGAAAACCCGAATCCGAAACCAATCCCTCCATAAAAGCACATTTTTTTGTCTGGATTGGTTTGAAAAAGAAACATCGAATTAAAATAAAGCAGATTAGAATTGATCTTAAAAAACACGCTCTCCCTTGTTGTTGAGTCTATCGGCTGCATACTATTAGTGCTTGGGACAAAAATGCTATCAATAGTGTTTCTTGAATTTTTAGAGAATGTATTTCGAGTAATTTCGGACTCACCAAAACCAAAACCAAAACGAATCATTGGATTTACCAAAAAATTTTTGCCTTCAGAATTTTTCAGATGAAAACCAATAGATGAGTTCAATAAGGGTATAAAATTGTTTAGTTTTTTCCCTACAACTTCAAATCCACTAGTATTTTGTATCGGAAAGTCATTTGATAATATTAGGCCCTTATACACCTTCATGCTAAAAACAGGTGCACTGGTTATTTGAAAAGCAGGACCAACGTCAAAACTATTAAAAACAAAAATCTTTTGATTTATAGAATCTCTATTTTGTGCAAATATGACATTCCATGTAAAGTAAAGTAAGCATAAACAACCGAGCTTCATACACTCAATTTTTGGTTATCAATTTCCCATAAACGCCTGCAAAATCAAAACGGCACTAATTTCATCTACAAGTTCTTTTTTTTGACGGTCTTTCTTTTTCATTCCCATTTGCAACATACTTTCTTTAGCCATTTTAGATGTAAAACGCTCATCTTCGAAATGAATAATGCATGCCGGAAAGATTGATTTTAGCTTCTCTGCCAATTCTTCCACAGGTTTTGTGTTGTGTGTTTCTGAACCATCCATGCGCGTAGGATAACCCAAAACAATAGATTCCACTTTGTTTTTAGAGCAATAGTCCTTTAGATAATCTAACAATTTTGGAGTTTCTACTGTGCAAAGTCCCGACGCGATGATTTGCAGCTCGTCTGTGACCGCTATTCCAGTGCGTTTAGCGCCATAATCTAATGCTAAAATTCTAGCCATTTGGTAAAAGCATTTTTTTTCGTGGAACAATCGGCATATTTAACATATCGGCATAAACCTTGGTTATTTTGGCGCCCATGAAAATAATTTGAGCTGAATAAAACACCCAGACCAAGAGGATAAAAATAGTGCCAGCCACACCACCACCAACTGCAAAGAAATAGTGGGTCAAATAATACTTTATCAACCATTGCCCTACGTATAAAAGAGCACCTGTAAACAAAGCGCCTCGAATGGCGATTTTCCAATGCACCAAACCATCGTGCAGGTATTTAAAAACAAAGAAGAAAATAACTGTATTGCTCACGATAGACCCAACATGCGTTGACAACAAAGTTAAGGTGCTTGTATTATCCCGGCCAAGAAATTCGGCTCCAAAGGAGACAAAGGCAGTTTCAAGGAAATAAACCAATATAAAAATCAAACCAGTTATGGTGAGTAATAAAAACGACATCAATCGGGCTTTCACCTGGTCCCAAAAACTCAATTTCAACTGACTGGTGCGTATTCCGAAAAAAGTATTGATACTGGCACGCATAGAATTAAAAATGGCCGACGCAGAGAAAGCCAAAATCACAAAACCTATAATTTCTAAAGTAAGGCTTCCTCCACCCACATTCAATTTCCCCAACAAATCCATGAGCCAATCAATATCTTCAATGCCAACTTGTTCTTGCGCAAACTCGGCAATGATTTTTATCAAACGTTCCTGGCCCAATACTCGACCTATTGTTGCATAGGCAATATAAAGTATGGGAACGAGTGCTACCAATGTGAAATAAGCCAAAGATGCCCCATGAATGAAACTTTTATCTCGGAAAAATTCAGTAAAACTGGTTTTAAACAGTTCAAATATTTTTAAAAAAATATGTTTATTGCGCTCCCACATAATTTGGTTCAAATTGGATATTGTCATCCATTTCGTTTTGCGAATATAAGACGATTTCCTGACCATCGGATGTCAAAAACCAATTCTCATAATGTGTCCCTAAAAATTTGGTCGATGTTTTGTGCGCCATCAAACCATTTTTTTCCAACATTCGATACGCTTGTGGCCGAAACAAAAGGCTCTGGCCACTATAATGAATTGAGTTGATTGCTCCAAAATGTGAAGCCTCTTCTTCATTGTGAGGATTTTGATAGAAATTGAACGGTGTATCTATCCGAGCTATCTTTCCAGATTTCAAATAAACAATTCTATCTGCCCAAGACATGGCTTCTCGTCCATCGTGTGTAACCATAATCACAGATCCGCCCCAACTTTTTACTTTTTGTTGGATGTAGCGTTCGATTTTCATGCGCAAACTTGGGTCGAGATGTACAAAAGGCTCGTCCAAAAGCAACACATCTGGCTCAGTAACCAAAGCTCTAGCCAAAGCCAGACGTTGTTGTTCACCACCCGATAAAAAGCGAACTTGTTGTTTAGCAATTTCGGTTAAATCTGTGATTTCAAGAAGTTCAGCGCACAAGGCTTTTTTTACTGATTCAACATAACCTGGGAGCTTAATTCGTAGGTTTTCCTCAACGGTATGAAATAAGTCTAAGTCAAATTCTTGATTCACAAGTTTAATTTCGGGATGGCCCGGAATTAAAAGCGTGCTTGGGTTAGGCAAAATTTGATCTTTAAAAATCACTGAGCCAGAGTCGGGAGAAATCAAACACGCCAAAATTTTCACAAGAGAAGATTTACCAGCTCCACTTTTCCCGACAATGGCTATACACTCACCTTGATTGAGATTAAAGCTGACATCTGACAATATGATTCTTTTGTCGAATGTGAGCTGAATATGCTGTGCCAAAAGGAAGTTTCGTGAAGTCATAAGCCAGATTGGTAAAAATTGCTGATAATGGCGGAACAAAAGTAGCTCAATTTTGTAGTTTAGATTCTATATTTGCGGCCAAAACAGTTTGAATTAAGTGAAACGCCTTATCCCATTATTTGTTTTCTTTTCCATAAGCATGGGATTAAACGCGCAACGTTCTCTTCAGGCATCACGAATCAGCGAAAAAATAACCGTTGACGGCAAAATGGAGGAAGATGAATGGCTCAACGCCCAGGTCACTGCCGATTTCACACAAACCAATCCTCGTGTAGGAGAACCCGCAAGCAAGCAAACCGAAGTTCGTGTGATTTATGACGATTTACATTTGTATATTTTTGCCAAATGCTACGATGATATGGACTTGGTTTCGAAAGTGCTCTGCCAGCGCGACGGTTTTGATGCCAATACGGATTATTTCACCTTCATTATCGACACCTACAACGATGACCAAAATGGATTTGCTTTTGGGGTTTCCAACTTGGGCGTGCAATACGATGCCAAATTGTATGTAAACTCTTGGATGGGCAATTTGGATATGGCCTGGCACAGTGCTGTTCATTTTGGCGATGATCATTGGTCTGTAGAAATGAAAATCCCCTATTCTGCCTTTAGATTTCCAAAAGTAGAAAAGCAAAACTGGGGTGTAAATTTTTTCAGAAACATTTCAAGACTTCGTGAATTTTCTGCTTGGAATCCGTCAACTCCAGATTTTGACAACGAACTGGCACAATGTGGTGATTTATTAGGCGTAAACAACATCACACCACCATTCCGACTTTCATTGATGCCCTACACTTCATTTTATGCGGAACATCAAAACAATCCAAACACATCCAGAGATTGGGGGTATTCTTTCAACGGTGGCATGGACATTAAATACGGGATTAACGATGCATTTACGCTGGACATGACTTTGATTCCAGACTTTGGACAAGTGCAATTTGACCCAGAAATACTGAATCTTACGCCCTTTGAAGTCCAATTTATAGATTACCGTCAATTTTTCACAGAAGGGAGTGAGCTTTTCAATAAATCCGGATTGTTTTATTCGCGGCGAATTGGAGGGCGACCTATCAATTATTTTGGCGTTTCTGGTGCAATGACAGCTGAGGAACGCATTGTTGCCAACCCTATTAGTTCTCAATTGATTAACGCATCCAAGATTTCTGGTAGGACAAAAAGCGGACTCGGAATCGGTATATTTAACGGGATATCCGCCGCAACTTTCGCTACTCTTGAAAACGAACTTACAGGCGAACGCAGAGATATCATTACAGCTCCGCTCACGAATTACAACCTATTGGTGTTGGATCAAAATTTGAAAAACAACAGTTTTATTACTTTGACGAATGCCAATGTGTGGCGCTCAGGTTCTTGGCGCGATGGCAACCTGACGGCAGTTCATACCAAATTGAACACAAAAGACAACAAGTTTTTTGTATCCGGAAATTTTAACTTGTCCCAACGCTATCAAAACCTCGGCAATGTATTTGGTCATTCCATGGCATTCGCAGCAGGAAAACAGCGTGGTCAATTGGTCTATGGCATTCGTTATGCTGAGGATTCCGACACTTACGACCAAAACGAGCTTGGATTTTTGTTGGTCAACAACACACGAACGATTTCTTCGAATGCTTCATATACCATTTTCAAGCCCTTTTGGAAGCTCAATCGGTTTTGGGTGCGTGGAAATTTGAGTTACCAGCGCTTGTATAATCCAGATAATTACATCGCTACTTATTGGAGCTCGTCCATGGGTGTTACTGACAAAAAATTCCACTCATACGGGATTACTTTCAATTCGAACCTAACCGAATCCAACGACTTCTTCGAACCACGCTCTTGGGGTGCCGTATTCATTCGTCCTGCTAATATTCGCTATGGCTCATGGATTTCGAGTAATTACCAGAGAAGACTGGCCTTAGATTTGAACGCATATCACACAGCATTTTTAGATCGAAACCAATGGAATGAATATGACTTTTTGGTTAGCGTGAGATGGCGCATGAATAATAAAATCTTCTTAATTGCAAGCTATTCACAAAACATTGCCAACAACGAACAGGGATTTGCCATTCGAAATTTTGGAAGCAACCCTTTTCCGGGAGACATTCTGTTTTCCGAACGCGACAAATTAACAACAATTTCATCTATCAACTTGCGCTACACCATAACCAATAGAATGGGAATAACCTTTTTGTTAAGGCATTATTGGGCCAAAGTGAATTACAATCAATTCTTCACACTCGACGAAACTGGAAGAATCAATCCAATCAATTTTGATGGTTTGGATGGCAATGGTGTATCTATGTATAACACCAACTACAATGCATTTACCATAGACATGGTTTTTAGATGGATTTATGCGCCGGCGAGCGAAGTAAATATCGTATGGAAAAATGCCGTTTTCAATCAAAACGAACTTACCCAGCTTAACTATTTCACCAATATCCAAGACATGTTTGAACGAAATCCACTGAATAGTTTTTCGATTCGATTAATCTATTTCTTTGATACGCTGTACTTACAAAAATTAAAAAAACACGGCGTTTAACTTACTCCAAACATTGGCGTCTATTTTTAACAATTCCTTAATCTGAGTTTACATTTAAACAACAGTTGCATGCTACATTTGTGTCAAATAATTTCTTGGTTTTATGATTCGAGTTGTTGCAATCATTACTGTTCTAAATCTTTTGTATTCTTGTACAAAAGATAGATTTGTTGTAACCAACCCAGACCCAAGCCCAGGAGTAGAGAGCATCATTTATTACTGGAATTTCAACCAAGCCAACGGAGCTGACATTAGCAACCCGTCAGTTGGTATTGGTTCAGCTGAAATGAAATATTCAGGTATTTGGGATTATGCAGAAGGCACCTTACTCAATTCTATTGACGGCACAACACCTGGCAACTCACTGCGTTTAAGAAATCCAGCTGGAATTTTCACAATGAAAATCAGCACCTTGGGTTTCGAAAAGCTAAAACTGAGTTACGCTGCCATGAGAACCAACAGTGGTGCACAAGAAAACATTTTCTCATACTCCTTGGACGGTGTAAATTATTTCCAAATGGGCATTGCACCAGAACGCGTTGTTGTTACTACAGAATTTGAAGTCAAAACAGTTGATTTTTCAGCGGTTAATGCGCTCAATAATCAAAGCACGGTATATATCAAAATAGATTTCAATTTGGGTCATACCAATGAAACCGGTAATAACCGTTTCGATAATATTACATTCAAGGCTACTTCACTTTAAATTCCAATAATGAAATTGAATCGTATTTGGGTTTATGCGGGATTGGTTCTCGCATTAAGCACCTTGGCTTTTGCCAAAATTCCCAGTCTCAAGTTTACTTCTTGGATGTCTATAAAAGTCCCCGAACCTAGTGATATTGCAATGGCTCCAGATGGCGAAAGTTACTATGTAGTGAGTGATGACCAAGCGGCTGTTTACCAATTGGATCTAGATGGAAATGTGATTAGAAAATCGCGAACACTCGGGATTGACCTCGAAGCAGTTTGCGCTCGACCCGATTTCCTCTATGCAGTAGATGAAACGCCAAGGAAAGTTTATCAGTTGAGCTATGAAAACCTTGAAGTTACGCGTACATTTAACGTTCCATATTCTGGCGGCAGAAATAAAGGATATGAATCTATTACATACAACGAGGCCAAAAAGTGTTTCGTGCTCATTACTGAAAAAGACCCGATAATCATCGTGGAATTAGACCATGATTTCCGACAAATCAATGAGTTGTACTGGAAACATGCAAGAGATATTTCTTCGGCAACCTATCACAATGGATTCATTTGGCTCTTGAGCGACGAAGACATGACGGTTTTCAAATGCGACCCAAAAAACTATGCGATTATTCAGCAATGGCGTATCAATGTGCACAACCCTGAAGGCATTGTTTTTAATGGAAAAGAAATGTTGATCATTGCCGACGACTTAGAGCGTTTATACAGATTTAATCACCCAGAAGTTCAATAATCATGAGCACGAAATTCACACTCACCATCATTATTGGATTTGTACTCAACCCAATTTTTGCGCAACTTACGATAACAAACGGCGTTCACAACATGGAAATCACAGGTGCCATATCGGGATATTACAATTATCGTCTTTTGAAACCCGATGCCACAAACCAAGATTTGAATAAAAACCGTTTTCGATTGCGTGATGCTCAAATTCAAATTGAAGGACGAGTTGGCAGAACCTGGGAATACGAACTTCAATTTGACATTGCAGATTTGGCATCAGGATCGAACATCATCGATGGCGAAAACCCAGGTTTGATGGATGCTTATGTAAAGTACAAAGGCTTGAAATTTATCGATATACAAGTGGGTTATGGCAAAACGCCCTATTCTAGAAATTCATTGGTACCGTTTTTCTTATCACCGTACTGGCAGCGCGCTCAAATCACCCGTGGAGATATTTTCTCGCGTCGTGACATTGGTGTTACATTGAGCCAATCTTTTTGGAAACAGCGCATCAATGTATATGGTGGTATTTACAACGGTATTGGTGAAATCTCTCTTCGCGGCGACAACGATGCAACAGGAAGTGTAGAATACATTGCGCGTGCTGACTTCGCATATCCTGCACGTTTTCGCTACCAAGAAATAGACACGCGCCACGTCCCAATTCCGATGTTTCAAGTTGGTTTCAACGGACGATATACCAAAAGAAATCTACCAGATGGGGGAACTTTTCCAGCGTTTTCTGGTGGTGAATACGGACTACGTGTATTGGATGGTGAACGCTACATCTACGGACTCGATGCGGCATTTATGTACAAAGGTTTTTCGGGAACTTTCGAAATTCATCAGTTCAGAGGTCAACCCAGATTGGCAACTAATCCCTTGCTCCAAGGATTACCCGAAGAACAAACAGGCCGATTTTTTCTTGCAGGTGGCTGGGTTGGACAGGCCAATTATTTCTTCAAAAAGTACAGAACAATTGTCTCGGTGCGTTATGAAACGTTAGATTTAAATGATTTGGTTTCAGGTCGCTCAGAGCGTCTGTCTTTCGCTGTGGCTTATCAATTGAATGGCTTTAATTCGATGATTAAGTTCCAGTATTTCAATATTTTGAAAGAAGAGTCGATAGACCCCTTACGCTGGACAGAACAGTTTAGAATTGGATGGCAGTTTATGTTTAGGTAAGTCGAGGAAGTGTTGGGTGAAAAAATATTAAGTGTTGGGTGAAAAAGTGTTGAGTGAATTCAAAGATTTTTTGGAGCGTAGTTTAACAGGATATGAAGGTCAAGGAATCCTTAACACGGAGTAACGGCTAATGGGTCACGAGTATCTTAAACTCAATTTCATTTTCTCAAATCAATTGCCTTTTCTTACTACTTTTGCCGAAATGACACAACTCAGCAAATTATCAGAGCTTCTCGCATACATTTTTCATCCCTTAAACATTCCGTTAATGGGCTTGCTTCTCTTGATGTATTTGCCTGGAACACCGGAATCGTTTCTCGTAGCTGATTCATTTTATCATATCTCGAGCGATTTGAAAATGATGCTGCTGATGCTTTTTGGTCTATTCACTTGGTTAGCACCACTAGGCACTGTAATCATGCTCAAACGCAGCGGTGAAATCAGTGACTTACAAATGGATGCTCGACAAGAACGACATGTTCCCATTTCTTTTATGCTGTTCTATTTTTTGGTGTTTTTCGCCCTAGTGCAATTTTATCTACCGCCCAACGTCATCCCGAAATCAACGAATAGCATTTTGCTTGGCGCAGCCATTGGTATGCTCGCTGCACGAATTGCCAACCGCGATATCAAACTGAGTTTACATGCCCTAGGAATGGGAATGCTCACGGGAGCTGTTTATGTGTATTACAACACTTTAGCAGTGTTCCCTATTTGGTTGATGCCTAGTCTTTTCATTCTATCTGGAATTGTAGTGAGCAGCAGAATTATCCTTCAAAAACACGACTTGCAGCAGTCATTGATCGGTTACGTGATTGGTTTTGCCGCACAGTTTGTGGCGGGATTGATTTTATCTTAGAAAAGCCTTCGTTTTAATCTTTGTAAATATTTTTTTACCACAAAGACACTAGGAACACGAAGTTGCTCACAAAGAAAAATAGTAAATTGATTTTACCCAGAAGTACCTTCGTGTAAACCTTTGTGCTTTCGTGACTTTGTGGCTATTTTTTATACCACCAAGACACTAGGAACACGAAGTTGCT
>DIUF01000115.1:0-9636 GCA_002422285.1 Flavobacteriales bacterium UBA6165
GCCTTGTATCGCGAAGGACAAATGACAAGTTTGGGCTATTTGCTTGGACAACAGTTTGAACGTGCTGGTGGTGGTGCTTTTACGACTAAATTGATCAGCGAGAGTTCAGTTGGAGCCAATGCCAATGGGCAATCTCGATTAAAACTAGATTTCAAAGAAGATTGCAACGGTGATGTTTCTCTTTCGCCGGTGCGTGTGGCACAAATGGGTGATATCAGCATCATAGCCACGGTAAGTTTTTCTGGAGAGGCGCTTTATCGCGATTTTGGAATACCAGGAATGCGCACAGCCCATGTACTAAGCCCAAATTACGCACAATTCAATCCCTATTTTGCGCGTATAGCATCTTCATCCAACATCTCACCCATGCAAGATATTCTATCCACCAATCCAACTTTTGTTGCCATGTATTTGGGGGTGGATGAGTGTTTATCATATGCCCGATCAGGTGGTTCAATAGACAACTTGCCCACAGCAGCTGAATTCGAATTGGCATACAGTGAGATTGCTCAGCAATTAAACACATTAGGAGCAAAAGGCGTTGTAGCTACGATTCCAGAGGTGTCCGTTATGCCCTATTTTCGAACAATTCCATACAACGGATTAACGCTAGAGGCATCAACTGCAGGTCTATTGAGCGCAGTTTTTGGTCCATTAGGCTACACTTTTTCGGAAGGTGCAAATAGTTTCATGATTGAGGACCCTGAAGCCAACGCTTTCGGTATTAGACAAATCCAAGAAGGAGAATTGCTGCTCTTAAACATTCCGCTAGATTCAGTAAAATGCAATCAAATGGGGTCATTATTTCCGTTTAGAAACGAATTTGTGCTCACACTGCAAGAGCAAAGCTACTTAAGTGCAAGAATAAATTCCTACAACAACGTTATTCGTTCTGTAGCCGCAACACACAATTGGGCATTGGTAGAAACCAATTCGTTTTATCAAAAACTATTCAGTGGAATGGTGTATAACGGCGTCAATTTCTCTACACAATTTGTTACTGGTGGTGCATTTTCACTAGACGGAATTCATTTAAATTCCAAAGGAAATGCGCTTTTGGCCAATGAATTTATTAAAGTCATCAATCAATATTTTGGCGCAAATATTCCGGGAATAAATGCCAATGCGTATAACGGTGTCAAATTTCCTTAACTTAGCAAACGTTCTAAAAATCTATAAATCATGAAAAAACTATTTACCCTATTCCTTTCTTTAAGCGCAGTTTATGCCCAAAGTCAAACGCTTTGCGATAACGGGCGATTTGCCGATGAAATTTTTGAAAATGTTACTGTAACTCCGAACGTCCAATATGGTCAAAATGCCTCTTGGACGGGCGCTAACACCAATTTGTTTTTCGATTTCTATGAACCACAAGGCGATGATATGGAGGCAAGACCTTTGATTATTTGGGTGCATGGAGGTAGCTTTTTGGGAGGAAGTCGCACTGACCAAGACATGGTTGCACTTTCCACTCGATTTGCAAAACGTGGCTATGCATGTGCCAGCATCAGCTATCGAACAGGCTTTTTTCCTATCGATTCAACCAATGCTGTGCGTGCTGTAGTGCGTGCTGTTCAAGACCTGAAGGGCGCCATTCGCTATTTCTATAAAGATGCCGCAACAGACGACACCTATAAAATTGATACGACACGCATTTTCATTGGTGGCACATCGGCAGGAGCAATCACTTGTTTGCATGTAGCTTACCTTACAGATGAATGTCAATTGTTTGATTATTTGAATGCTTCTCAGCAAGCGGCTCTTGGCGGATTGGAAGGCAACAGCGGAAATCCCGGCTACTCAACTGATGTGAAAGGTGTGCTCAATGGAGCAGGGGCATTGGCAAGATATGCTTGGATGGATCAAACCGTGCTCAACATTCCTTTGGCGTCAACGCATGGCACCGCAGACAATGTGGTTACTTACAACCGCGGCTTGGTGAACCCAGGAATTCCCTTGATGTATTTGGATGGAAGTAGAATGCTCCATGAAAGAGCTTGTGCTATTGGTATGGAGAATCAGTTGTATACCTTCAACGGCGCTGGACATGTTCCCTACATTGGCACCAATGCTACAGCTCAAGCCTACATGGATACCACGGTTCATTTCTACCGCGATTTCTTGGTGCAACAATTGGGCTGCACACAAGCCCCTTTACAACCCGCCAATCCTTGGGCACAAACTGCAACACTTTATCCTTTGCAATACTGCGATGGAAGTCCTGTGAATGAGGCTTGCGGACCAGTGAGTATCAACAACGAAAATCAATGGGAATGGGTGATGTATCCGAATCCAGCGACCAATCAAGTGCGTTTAGACTTGACAAACGAAACAAATGCAAACATAGTGATTACTGATATCAGTGGACGTGTAGTTTACAGAATCAACACACAAGAATCTATCGTTGATATCGACGTGACAGGATTCACTGCAGGCACTTATATTGTGCAAATTTACAGTGCTGGGCAGGGTCTCATGCAATCTAAAAAATTGATTGTAGACTAAATAATTCTATATCATTGTTTAAACCCCGGGTGTGAAAATACCTGGGGTTTGTTTTTTTCTGTTACAACAGATCGCTGACACAATTTTGTTCTAGAGAATTACATCAAAAAAATAGTAGTCAATGAAATTCTCAAATACTTATGTTGCCCTTCAATATCCCAAAACAATTGCAGTTGCAGCAGACTAAAAAACTAAATCTATGTGCATACACATCTGAATTTGAATTTGTTAACAAAGCCTAAAGCCATTCATGCAAAATACAATTTGTTTATCTTTAGAAGTGTAATCAGCATTCTAAAACACTAAAAAGCAACAAGATGAAACACATTGTTTTTTTGACAATCATCGGGCTAACATCGTTCATTGTCCAGAGCCAAGAAACATATTTGAGTTTTCAAGCCAATTATCGAGGATTTAGATCGTTTGAAAGAAATTTAGACGGGTCTGGTGTTTTTTCCAATTATACAAGATCAAAAGGCTTCACATTGAAAGGCGACATTTTTCAACGAATAAATACACATTATGGTGTTGGAGTCCAAATGCACTATGCCGTGAGTCAGGAGTCTGTATTCAATTTTTACTCAAGAGTTTTATTTGACACGCATTGGTCAAATCCAAACTATGATAATGTTTTATCTAAATTAACGGATTACAACGGTAGGTATTTCGCTCAATATTTGGATTATCAAGCGAATTTTTTCAATTCATTTACGATTTATGGTACCTTCATCACCGCTGCACCGTTCAATGTATATTTTGATTATCGCTTGTCGTATTACAGAATTGCAGAGAGTTTTGTGATTTACAGGGCTCCTGTTTCTGCTAATTTTTTCTATCCTGAAATCCCAGAATTGTCAATAGCAACAACTGTTGCGCACAATAAAATAGCCCCCGGATTTGCCGTTGGGGCAAAACCACAAATTACCAATCGCATTTATATGGACATCAATTTTAGTTGGGACTTTGTTCATTTCAAAAATCACTCATTTGGTCATTGGATTCCGTATAAAGCTTTTAATGGATACAACGACTATGGCTATGTTACAAGTCCACTGAAAGGAACAAGAACGGTGTTTAATTTTGGCGTGGGTATTGGATATTACTTTTCGCGTCAGGACTGAATAAATGCTGTGATTTAATCTATCTCTTTCTGCCGCTGAGCATCAGGTCAATTTTCAATGCGAACACACAAATACATCAAATTTTTGAATAGGTTTATGATTATCTTCAAAACCTCCTCACTACACCCACATTTCCACCCCAATACCACTGACTCAGTTTACCGACTTGTGAAATGCGGGAATCATAAAACACCATGCGGGCTTCGGGTTGCACAAATACCGACCAAGACGGATTGAGCTTGTACATCACCGTGGTGCTATTGACCCACTCGCTTCGAAATACTGGGCTCGGCTGTCTGAAAACATATCCTAAACCAACACCAGAGCCAATGCGCCAATCAACTTTATTGGATTGAAGGATAGAAAAATGAGCGAAAATCGGCACTTGAATCATTTGTGCTTCACGCGACCAGACTTGGGTGTTTTCGTAAAATACGCCATAGCGCAAGTAGTGCAATCCAGATTCTAGGCGCCAACGAGGAGCCAATTCACGGTTGATGGAAAGTCCGGCTTTGAAAACCGCAAACCGTATAATCGGACTTGCAGGGTCAATAGATGGGTCGTTTAGATTCAAATAATCAGCATTGTTGGCATCAAACTCTAAATTTGGGGAATTTGCCAAACCAGATGTCAGAAAACCATATGACTCTTGCCGCTGAGTTAATGAAAAACCGCCGAATAAAGCCAATTCCCATTTTTTAGGTTTAAACTCATTATCCTCAGTACTCGGTACGATTGGAAGACTTACCGACTCAATTGGCGGATTTTCCTCAGAAGTTGTGCTTGAATCCTTTTGCGAAACAGCCACATCAGTGTTTTCAGGGTCTTCCACTTGATGAGGAGCATGGATAGGCACCAATTCTTCATAAACGAACTCCTGAAAGTCAAAATCATCATTTTTATTGTAACCTGCTTGGGCAACATTTCTGGTATTACGCTTCCTTTTGTTCTGAGGTTGAACAAGTGAATTGTCGTTCTTGACGTTTGCGTTTTCCTGCGCTGTATCTGCAATAGAAACAGCATCTGTTAAACTTGAATTGTGCTTTCTAAGTGAGTCGGTGACAATATGCATTGCGGCCTCGTTATTGGATTTTGCATCAAAAGAAATTGGATTTTGCGAAGCGCGATAAAAATAACCCACAAACAAGCCCACAACTAGGAAAGCAGCAATACCAGAAAACCACCAAATCGCAAATCGGCGCTTCTTTTTCTTATCGAGCGCAGCAGCCACATTGTCCCACACTTCTGTAGGCACATCGGCATGGAAGTGCTCGAATTTATTTTTCAAAAAATCACTGTTTTGCATAGTTCAAAAGCATTAATTCTTGTTTGGTTTCTTGTTCAATCATCTCGCGGAGCAGTTGTCGCGCGCGGCTGTATTGCGATTTGGATGTGCCCACCGTTACCGATAAAGCTTCGGCAATTTCTGGGTGTGTCATCCCTTCAATGGCATAGAGGTTAAAGACGGTTCTGAACCCCGCCGGCAAACTTTGAATTTTTCGCAACAAATCGTCCAAAGCCATATTGTGAAGCGCATCATCCAAAAAGCCATCACTTTCATTTTCAGATGAGTAGCGCGATATGTGTTCTTTCATTGTTTTATTTTTCCGATACATTTCCAAACACACATTCACAGTTACGCGGCGCATCCAAGCTCCCAAAGCCCCTGTTTTTTCATATTTCTTCAGGTTTGAAAAACAACGAATCATGCTTTCTTGCAGCAAATCGTTGGCTTCTTCTTCACAGGATGCATAGCGCAAACAAACTCCCTTCATCATCGGAGAAAATCGGTCAAACAAAATCCGCTGCGCCCACCGCTCATCTTCGAGGCAGGCACACAAGAGCTCATCGTCGCTGTATTTTTCTCTTTTCTGTTCCAGGTTATTTCCAGATTATCTAAAAATAAAGCCGAAAGTTAGTTCAAATCGATTCATGTGGTGCTGCAAATCTGTTTCGTAGGGCAGACATTCCCAACAATAGTTGCTCACCCCGCGTTCTTCAACGAAAGTATAACGATAACCCACTGCTGTGATGATGCCGACAGATTTAGAGAAAAAATGTCTAATACCCAATTTTGCGCCACCCGAAAAACCCAAAGTTCTTTCTACTTCTGTATGATAATACCTATAATTTCTTGCGCCTGTGTTTTGTAAATAGGTCGCACTCATGGAAACAAAAGGCGATGTTTTTTTGTCGTTGAAAGCAAATCTGCCCTCGAAACCAAGTGGGATGTAAATTCCAGTTCGATGTCCTTCGATTCCCGTTACAAAAGAAGCATTCCAAAATTTACCGAGAGCAAATCCGTTTTTCACGTGCATCCAACCAGAAACTGTTTCACCAGCCAAAAATCCAGTGTTGAGTTCGCAAAAGTAGCGCGGTCCTGGTTTTACATCTACTATTTCTTGTGCGTTTACACAATATGAACTGAAAAAAGTCAGTATCAAAAAAATTCTGTTTAATCGATTCATGGCTGAAAAGTTATTTTGCTTAAGAACTGAATCTGAGCGGGATTAGCATAATTGTATTGACTGATTCCATCTGAGCTGATCATAATCGCCACGTTGTTGTGTGGAATGACATCAATGGCGTTGATGTTGTTGAATTGATGCAATAGATTATTCCCAACAGTGAGCGGATTGGTGGCATCAAAAATTTTCAAACCAGCGCTGCCATCACAAATGAAAAGCAAATTGTTGTCTATACCCAAACCATGTGGGTTCACCAACTGAAAGGTCTCTTTGAGAATCGGCTGAGAATAATTACTCACGTCAATCACATCGAGTTGGTTGATGTTTTGTCCACAGATATTGCCCGAACGAATGGTCACATAAGCGTAATTGTCTTTCACCACTACTGGGTCGCAAGCCTGAGCGTGATTAATCACACCAATCTCATTCGGCTGATTCGGATTGCTCACCGAATAAATCAACATGCCCGTTGTGGTGCCCATAAACAGATGGTTGTTGTAGGCAAAAAGTGTTTCAACTTCGCGCCAGATAACAACTGGAGTGGAGCTTTGTGGTGCTAATGGATTCGCTATGTTTATTGGATACAAACGATTTCCTTCCATCACATACAAGTGATTTTGGATGATGGAAAACTTGGTAATGGAACCCGAAATGCCCGTGCCGCTGCCTGTATTTGAAACATCTCCACCTGCAAATGTCATCAACTCTCCACCCGAGAAATAAACCGGATAATGCTGCACCTCTTCTTTGGTTTCCTTCAACTCCCAAGCAATTACAACGCCTTTGTCTTTGTCCACAGAAGCCATGGGATAATTGGGATTGTGTTGCGGCAAAAACGCTGGGAAAATATCTTTCAAACGCGCCACCTCTGCAGGTTGTTGCCACGAACTGATATCAATCACCACCAAGTCGATGGCGCTATTGGCATACAAATATTGGTCTTTGATGGAAACACCCGTGCAATTCGGAATATTCATAAAACCTTTAATTACTGGTGCACTTGGATTGCTGTTATCAATAAAATGGATGCCTTCATTTTGTTCAACTACAAGCAGATAATTGTCTTTCAAGTAAATATTTCCACCTTTTTTAATTGCTCTCGGCGCTTCATAACGCACTTGACTCCTGAAAAGCTCATAGTCCATATAAACCGGCACATTGGCCACATGTTTGATGAACATTTTGTCCTTACACGAAGCCAAAAGTAGGCTGGCGAACAACATCAATCCTCCGAATTTCAAATACTGTTTCATTTTCTTTCTGTTTACTATTTCCCTGATAATGAAACTCAAAAGAAAAGGGTTGCATTTGGGGGAGAAAAAAATAAAATGCTCATATTTTAGCAATTTTAATCGATTTAACCTATTTTTGCTAAAATATTAGCCGTGAAGTCATTTACTTTTTTCAAACAACCCAATGATGTTAAGCTCGAATTGGCTGAGAAAATCAAGGTGCTCAGAAAAAAGGCGGGCTACACCCAGCAGGAATTGGCCAAACGAACGCAAGTATCCTACGGCAGCATCAAACGCTTTGAGCAAACAGGCGAAATTTCCTTGATTCATTTGTTAGAAATCGCCCGAATTTTGGATGTTTTGGAAGATTTCGACCTGCTTTTCAACAAAAAAGAGGAAGAAATTAGCGATTTGGTTAGAAAATCTTTTGAGGAATGATAGAGAAGATTAACATATCGATACAGTTTCAGGATTCCGATGCACTTCATGCGGGTCAATTGACGACTGTGGCAGGAAAGAACTATTTCAAATACGACGCTAAATTCCTCAAAACCGGGCTCAATTTATCACCCGTTAAATTGAAATTCGACGATTCTATTCAACCGTGTCCCGCCGCTCCATTTGATAACCTATTAGGGGTTTTCAACGACTCCTTGCCAGATGGTCGGGGAAAATTGATTGTGGATAGATCTGTACTTTAATTTCTAATTGTTTATAATGAATCAGTTGACGACTTATTCCTATACTCTTAAATCTCAATCAAAACCGTTTAGATTTTTTTTGATGCTAATTTCATTTGCACACATTGGCCTCGCCATTTTTATTGATAACCTTGGGGTTACTTTAATTTATTTGTGTTTTTCTGCTTTTACCTTGTTAATGACATTTAGAGCGACGAATTTGGAGATAAATGCCGAAAATGTTTCATTACGAAATGCATGGAGTAAAAAAATATATTGGTCTGTTCCAACAAATTATGTCCAATCTGTTACAAAAGAATGCATGAATTGGACTTATTACAAGCAACGTTTTTTAGTGTTGAAAACGAAAGATGGTAAAATACACAGATTCAGAGTAATCTACAAACATCTTCACGAACTCAATTCAATTTTTAGTCAGTTCGATATTCCATTCATAATTGATGTTAACAATAAAAGATTGTCGTATGAATCATGTCTAGATCAAAAACTCATAAGTAAATATGATTGATAGAATGTGAATTTGATTCAGACGGTTTTTAACTGCATTTCGTTGCTCCCCAATAAGAATGACCTCTACCTTCTCGGCATTTCCAACTTTCTCGAATTGATAAAACAGTCCAAGTTTGATTCGTTTTTGTAGCTTTCATTATGATTCTCATATCAGATACCGAATCATCAGCCAATCCATTGTGAATTAAAGTGATTTCAAATTGATTTTCACCTGAAGTCTTGGTCGAGATTGTAAGTTTAGAATTCCCTTCAAGTTCATAGGAGCCATAGTACAATCTCATCAAATCCTCGGGAGAATTGATATCTGTGCGTGAAGCGATTTGCGCATTAAACTCTGTTGAATCAATGGAGTCTGAACACGAGGTTAAAAAAAGCAGTAAAAACAAGAATTTTAATCCTTTCATAAATCAATAATCAAATTTGGTGCATTATAATTTTATGTAACCGACTCTAAAAAAGCCAAAGACGCTTCCACCTTTGGCTTTTTTATTATATCAATCCACAACGAAACGCAACTTTATCAAAGTGCCGAGTTCGGGGGCTTATAGAAATTTAACTACGATAAAACTTTAACCTAGTCTTTTGGCTCAATCGCAGAACAATAATAAAGCAGTGTTCCGCCAATAGCCAGCCGCCAATAGCTAAAGGCTAATAGCCAACCACCTTAAAGCGTCCCCCTCTTCTCCTGCTCTCTTTCAATAGATTCAAAAAGCGCTTTGAAGTTTCCAGCTCCGAAGCCGCGAGCACCCATGCGCTGGATGATTTCGAAAAATAAGGTTGGTCTGTCTTCAACGGGTTTGGTGAAGATTTGCAACAAATAGCCTTCTTCGTCAGCGTCTACCATGATGCCTAGTTTTTTAATCGCTTCGATGTCTTCATTTACCTTGTGGTCGAAAGCACCAACACGATCAGGAATGGCTGCGTAGTACTCGTCTGGTGGAGTGCTTAAAAACTCAATGCCTCGGCTGCGCAATTTAGCAACGGTTGTCAAAATGTCGTCTGTTGCTACTGCAATATGCTGCACACCTGGGCTTTCGTAAAAATCCAAATATTCTTCGATTTGAGATCTTTTCTTGCCTTCAGCGGGTTCGTTGATTGG
>DIUF01000115.1:9802-26063 GCA_002422285.1 Flavobacteriales bacterium UBA6165
ACCGTTTCACCGTAGGTATGAATACCTGAGCGCACCACTTCGCCGTGTTCGTCTTTTTCAACCGTTGGCTCCATAAAGGATTTGGCACCGCGCTTTGTGGTTTCTTCCCAGGCAGAACGTGCGTCTTCCACCCAAAGAGCTACTACTTTCACGCCATCACCGTGCTTTTTCACATGCTCCCCAATCGGAGAATTGCTGTTTAATGCGGTAGTCAAAACCAAACGGATTTTGTCTTGCACCAACACATACGACGCTCTGTCGCGCACGCCTGTTTCCAATCCGGCATAAGCCAAAGACTGAAAACCAAAGGCTGTTTTATAAAAATGAGCAGCTTGTTTAGCGTTACCCACATAAAATTCTACATAATCTGTCCCCAACAAGGGCAAGAAATCCTGAGCTCCCTCGAAGATTTTCTCTAAACCGTAATTTACACTTTTTACTTCTTTCATTTTATTAAAGATTTGAAATTCGAAATTCGAGATTCGAGATTATTAAATTCGAGATTATTAAATTTGAAATTCGAGATTGTTGCTTTCGGCAAATCTCAAATTTCGAATCTCGAATATTTAATCTGTAAATCTCAAATTTCAAATAATTAATTTATTCAGTCCAAGATTTATAGTATTCCTCATCCGCCATATCCACTGCTGTTTGTGTCAATTTCAAAGGTTTGAAGGTGTCAACCATTACGGCCAATTCGAGGGTTTCTTTTTGTCCGATAGAACGTTCCATAGCGCCCGGGTGCGGTCCGTGTGGGATGCCCGCAGGATGCAAGGAAATATAGCCTTTGTCCACATGATTTCTACTCATGAAGTCGCCATCTACGTAATACAAAACCTCATCGCTATCGATGTTGCTGTGGTTGTAGGGCGCCGGAATGGCCTGCGGATGATAGTCATACATACGCGGACAAAACGAACACACCACAAAATTGTGCGCTTCGAACGTTTGGTGAATCGGCGGCGGCATGTGTACACGACCCGTAATTGGTTCAAAATCGTGGATTGAGAACGCATACGGGAAATTGTAGCCGTCATAACCCACAACATCAAACGGATGAGAGCCATAAACCAATTCGTGCAAGATGTTTTCTTTTTTCACTTTGATGAGAAAATCGCCTTTTTCATCGTGCGTTTCCAAAACTTCTGGTGCACGCAAATCACGCTCGCAGAAAGGCGAATGTTCCAACAACTGACCAAATTTATTGCGGTAGGTTCTCGGGGTCAAAATCGGAGAAAATGACTCAACAATGAATAAACGGTTGTCGTCGGTATCGAATTCAATTTGGTAGATAATTCCACGCGGCACAATCAGATAATCACCACAGGAGAACTTCAAATTGCCCAACATGGTGCGCAAGGTTCCGGTTCCTTTGTGAATGAAAATCATTTCATCGGCATCGGCATTTTTGTAGAAATAGCGCATCAATGATTCTTTTGGAGCTGCCAAAGTGATATTCAAATCGTTGTTGAATAAAACCGTTTTTCTACTTTCGAGATAATCGTTTTGTGGTTTCAATTGAAAACCATTCAACATTTGCGACTTGATGTTATTCTTTATAGCAGCAACAGGTGTCATGTCGATTGGATTGCCAACAGACTTCACCATGGTTGGTCGATGCACGTGATACATCAAAGTTGACATACTGCTAAATCCCTCTGTTCCAAAAAGTTGCTCATAGTAGAACTTCCCTTCTGGGGATTTGAAAACCGTATGTCTTTTGTGGGGGATATTCCCCATTTTATGATAAAAAGGCATATTAATTTTGGATTGAAAAATGAATACTTGGTTCTTAAAACACAGTGCGGAGAGGCACAAGACTATGGGTTGCGTCATTCTGGACTCCTCTTGAGGAGCATTTTGATCATTGCTTTTACCCGATTCAGAACCATTGTTTTTTGTTGATTTCTTGAGCAAAAGTAGAAAATTTATCCGAACCAAAAAATGATTTATTTCAGTTGAACCCGTACTTTTGCGAAGCACAAAACACAAAAAACCCAGCATTATGCAAAAGACATTGGTAATTGGTTCGGCAGGACAAATCGGCGTTGAAATCGTTCGCGCATTAGTAGCAAAACAAGGTCACGATAACGTATTCGCATCAGATATTCATGAAAACTGTCCAGCATCTCTTGAAGGGTTTAACTACTTTTCTTTGAACGCTTTAGACAAGAGTCGTTTGGAGGAAATCGTAGTTGAAAACCAAATTACCGACGTTTATTTATTGGCTGCCTTGCTCTCTGCGACTGCCGAAAAAAACATTGCTTTTGCATGGGAATTGAACATGGACGGACTGTTTCATGTGCTCAATTTGGCGAAAGAAGGAAAAATTAAAAAGGTGTTTTGGCCTTCATCAATCGCGGTTTTTGGTCCAACGACGCCAAGAATCAATACGCCACAAGAAACAGTTATGGAACCGACCACTGTTTATGGCATTTCCAAATTAGCAGGAGAATTGTGGTGCTCCTATTACCACCGCGTTTTTGGTGTTGATGTGCGCTCTATCCGTTACCCTGGCTTGATTTCTTACCAAAGTTTGCCTGGCGGAGGAACAACTGATTACGCTGTCGATATTTTCTATCATACTTTGAAAAACGGCACTTACACCTCTTTCTTGTCTGAGAACACAGCCTTACCGATGATGTTTATGGAAGATGCCATTCGCGCCACTTTGGAATTGATGGACGCTCCTGCTGAGAACGTTAAAGTACGAACGGCCTACAATTTGGGCGGCATCAGCTTCACGCCAGCGGAATTGGCAGCATCGATCCAGAAATTTATGCCAGATTTCACCATCAACTACGCGCCAGATTTCCGTCAAAAAATTGCAGATTCTTGGCCAGATTCCATCGATGACACGGTTGCACAACAAGATTGGGGCTGGAAACCAAAATACGACTTGGAATTGATGACCAAAACGATGTTGGAGCATGTGGATATTGGAAAGTTGGTTTAGGAAAGATTATAATTTAAAACAAATCTCACGTTTTCTATACACCGCGATTTAAACACATCAGGGTTTCGACTTAGCGTAGAGATCAAATTTTACTTTATTGGGTAATCGATTTTTTGAGGGCGATGAATCGCATCATTAAAACCAACGGGATGAATCCCTTTGCTATTGAGAGGAGTGCGAATTGCGGCGGTTTTCTTTCATAACGACACTCACTTACAACGTGGATTTATCCCGTTGTGGACGAACAACACGGATTTATCCCGTTGCGGAAAAATAATCCCTTTGCTATTGAGAGGGGTGCGAATTGCGGCGGTTTTCTTTCATAACGACACTCACCTACAACGCGGATTTATCCCGTTGTGGACAGAATAACACTTACCAAATAGGTGATTTTGCGTCGCTTTAAAATACAAGTGACTATTTAAAAAATTATTTTATAATCAATATTTTGCTTAATAACTGGAAATAACTAATTTTGCTCCAACCAAAACCTACATTAATGCCTCAAATAAAAATTTACATCCACTTTGTGTGGAGCACGAAAAATCGCGTCCCTTATCTTGGAACAAAGGATATGCGGCGAGCTGTTTGGATTCATATCCGTGAAAATGCCAGAAAAAAAGGAATTTTTGTTGACCATGTTGATGGTTACGCGGAACATTGTCACTGCTTAGTGTCACTTGCAGGAAATCAAACAATTGAAGACATCATGCATTTAATCAAGGGCGAGTCTTCCTATTGGATAAATCGAAATCCTGACTTTAAAGAAGCATTAAATGGAGAAAAATTCGAATGGCAAACAGAATATTTCGCGGTTTCTGTTTCAGAATCCATTGTTCCACGCGTAAGGAATTATATCCAACGTCAAGAAAAACATCACGCCAAAAAAACATATAATGACGAATTCGAAGAAATCATCAAAAAATACAAATTTCAACGATTTGCCGACAAATAATTATTGAATAGGACTACACTAAATTACAACTTCTGGTATCAAATGATTGACGGGCACCTTGCTATTTGAGCGATAAATCGCATCATTAAAACCAACGGGATGAATCCCGTTGCTATTGAGGGGAGCAAGGTTTACATCTTTACTCTTTTGCACTACACTCACTTACAACGCGGATTTATCCCGTTGTGGACGAACAACACTGATTTATACCGTTGTGGAAAAATAATCCTTTTACTATTGAGGGTAGTGCGAATTCCGGCGATTTTCTTTCATAACGACACTCACTTACAACGTGGATTTATCCCGTTGTGGACGAACAAAGAAACTTAAAGATTAACTTTGCAGCCCAAGAATTAATTACCCATGAAATACCTCATCATCGGTCTAGGCAATCCAGGAGCAAAATACGAAAACACGCGCCACAACATTGGTTTCCGTGTGGTGGAAGCCTTGGCGAAAGAGAAGGAAGAAACTTTTAAAACCGTTCGTTTGGGAGAATTAGCGACCATCAAACACAAATCTCGTGTTTTGGTCTTGTTGAAACCGAACACCTACATGAATCTTTCAGGTCAAGCGGTGAAATATTGGATGCAGCAAGAGAAAATTCCGATTGAAAACATTTTGGTGATTTTGGACGATATTGCCCTGCCTTTCGGAAAAATTCGACTCAAAGGCAAAGGCAGCGATGGTGGTCACAACGGTTTAAAGAGCATCCAAGAATTATTGGGTTCAACAAACTACGCCCGCTTGCGTTTCGGGGTTGGTTCAGATTTCAAACCCGGACAACAAGCGGATTATGTTTTAGGCGATTGGAATAACGACGAAAACAAAGGATTACCAGAACGCATCGAAGCCGCAAAAGCTTGTGTTCTAGATTTTGTGAGTATCGGTTTGGGGATGACGATGACGAAGCATAATGGGGGGTGAAACCCTTGTTCTCTATGAAACATCACTCACCACCAAACACATGAAAAAATCCTTGATAGTTTCGGTTTAAATAATCGAACTGGTAAAAATAAACGCCATCTATTAAATCAATCGGACTCCAATCATTTTGGTAGTTTTCAATGTCAAAAACTATATTGCCCCAACGGTTAAGAACAACGAGTTTTGAAGGTTGCGTGATGTCAAGATTTTGAATCAGAAAGATGTCATTTGTGTTGTCGCTGTTTGGTGTAACCACATTCGGGATGATAATAGGCCCAACTACAGTTATATCAATGAAAGCGGTGTCTGTGCAACCCAATTCATCAGTAACGACGAGCGTAATCAAGTAATTGCCAGCATTGGAATAATTGTGACTGGGGTTTTCAATATTGCTCGTGTTTCCATCACCAAAAATCCAATTCCATGAATTTATTGGAAACAAACCAGCGGTCGATGTGCTTTGCAAACTCAATTGATCATCTGTAGTTATTACATCATTGCTCAATGAAATACCCGCAGTTGGAGAAGACGATATAACCGTGATTTCAGCAGTGGCCTGGCAGCCCAAACTATCAGTGACAATTAAATTATAAGCGCCAGCACCAAGCACCACAGACTGCTCATTGCTTCCATTAGACCATTGATAAGCAACAAAGCCTGAGTTAGCTTCTAATGTGGTTGCATTACCTGCACAAAAAAAAGTGTTTCCAGCAATGCTTACCACTGGATTAGGAAATTCAGTAACTGAAACTGTATCACTTATAACACATGAATTTGGGTCGCTTGATATAAGCCAATATGTGCCAGCGCCAACAGTGATGCTTTGGGTTTGTTCGCCCGTATTCCAGAGGTAATTAGCGAAACCATTGCTAGCTGTTAAATCTGTTGTATTTCCTACACACACACCCAAATCGCCAATGATGCTTATGTTTTGAGATGCCACTATTATAAAAGTGCCATCATAAGTTAAAGCGGTTTCGCAACCACAAATATCAGTAAACAATGGAATGCTAAAGTTAAATTCACCTGTTTGCGTTGGCGTTCCAGAAAAAACGAGTTGTTGGCTATTAAATGCAACAACAATGCCCGGCGGTAAGCCCAGAGGAGTGCCAATAGCCAAAACGTTTTCAAGGACTGAAATGATTGGTTCTATGGCGTTATTCAGACAAAGATTGTTTTCCAAGTTACAGGCCACAGGCAATCCCATATCAAACTTCATAATAAATCCGTCTTCATCGGCACCATTGGGGATATTAAACTCGTTTATAAAATAAGCGCCATTCCCAGGGTTGACCAAAGGATAAGAAGCCGCGGTAGTTGCATACCCCCATTCGCCTGCAATAATTAGATTGCCTTCACAATCGTTTGTGATTGGGCAACGGAAATCAAATCCTTCTCCACCAATGTAAGTGGCCCATTGCAACTGGCCCGAGTTTGAGAACCGCGACAAATAAGGGCTAATAAATCCGGTTCCTGGAGCCACATAACCTCCTTCGCATGGTGCCAAGGTAGAGTTGCTTAAGAATCCTGTGTCGAACGAAAAATAAACCCTACCACAGTTGTCTATACTCAGATGTTGGCTATTCAACATGTAGTCTTCATTTGGAGTGCCATAATAAGTTGACCAGATGAGATTTCCTGTGTTCGAAAATTTACATATAAACACATCAAGTGAACCTGTGTTAAAATTCTGAAAAAACGCGCCATTTCCGGGATTTAAAAGTGGGATATCTATAGAGTAGGTTTCTCCTGCCCAAAAAACGTTATTAGCGTCATCGGTAGCCAGAGATTTCCCGTAATCTGTATCTTCACCTCCAAAACAAGTAGACCATTGTAATACACCAGAATTCGTGAATTTCGCCAAAAATGCATTGCCAAAGCTGGGGTTAACTGGAGTTTGAAAAAACGCGCCACTGCCAGGGTTTAGAAGGGGGAAAACATCTGAGAAAGTGGAGCCAGTAAAATACAAATTCCCCAAGTTGTCCGTGGTAATGGAGGATGCTATATCAAAATCATTTCCACCAAAGTAGGTAGACCATTGCAAGACCCCAGAGCTTGAGAATTTGGCAAGATACGTTTCAACCAAATCATTCGATGAAGTAGGTACATAATTTTGAATGTAAGCACCACCACCAGGATCGGTAAGAGGGTGGCTGTTATCGAAAACTAAAGAACAAACGAAAAGATTGTCGTTAGAATCGACAGAAACACCATTAACTGCGGGGAAAGAAGTGGACCACAATAAAACCCCGTCATTTGAGAATTTAACTACAAAACCGCCGCCGCTAGTTGCAGTTTGAAAAAAGGCTCCTCCTCCAGGGTTTACAAACGGAAAGTCTGGCGAACCTGTTGTGCCGCCTCCGTACACATTATTCGCGGCATCAATATCGATGGAAATCAATTCTTCACCACCAATTCCACCAATATAAGTTGACCAAATCAAACTTCCTGTTTCCGAAAATTTTACAATAAATCCTGTGCTGGTCGTGAAATTGGTCCCTTGAAAAAAAGTGCCATTGCTTAAGGTAGGAAAATTGGAAGAATAAGAATAGCCGCCCATAAAAATATTATTATCATCGTCAACAGTTAGACAGCCCGGACCATCCCAATTATTGCCTCCATAAAGTGTTGACCAAAATATTTCTGGGTCAATAACCAGCAACTCATCGAAAATATGGCGATTGGTTTCAGGAAAAATAAAGCCAATTATAGTTTCATAACCTGCATCTCCGTGTAGCTGTATTTGCTTTTGCGTCAAGGGATTGAATCGTGTTTTCAATTCGTTAGCTGCCAAAAAACTAATGGGCTTCAATTCTTTGATGTTGCCGTATTGTGTGCTGAGTTCCAATTCTCCGTTCGGGTTAATATTGAGCGGATTTTTGCTTTTATACTTGAATTGAATTTGTCGATAATCGGCGCCAGGATGCACAATAAAATCGTATTTGTATCTTCGTTCACCATCAAAATACCAGACCCAATCAATGCCCGGATAGACCTCTTGGATCGTAATTTTTTTATAGTGTTTTACATCAAACACGGGTGCTTCATTGCCTTGATAATAATTTTGACTCCCTTGTTGAGGCTCTTCTTTGATAATATTTTCTCTTTTTATCGAAGCACCAACCAATTCAACATCAATGCGCTCCCAATGAAGCAGTTTCTGTTTTTTTGGTTTTCGTTTGATGGCGGACATTCTTTTTTCAAGGGCACTCAATTCTTCCTCAGGAATTAGTTGTTTTTCCTGCCGAAATGTTTGAAAAGTGATTCCGTTTTCAGTTATCCATAAATTGAGTTCAGCAGCTTCGGCTTTGAATAGAACATGAGGCACTGGCTGATCATTTA
Source organism: Flavobacteriales bacterium UBA6165 (assembly GCA_002422285.1). GTDB lineage: Bacteria > Bacteroidota > Bacteroidia > Flavobacteriales_D > Crocinitomicaceae > UBA6165. Next base: position 17,983 of record DIUF01000115.1, read on the forward strand.
GGTCCCTCATTTGCCCCTTATTTTCTAAAAAACCCAGATTACCTTGTGCTTTGAGCCATAATTCATTTGAGTTTTGAGCAAAACACATGCTGAAAACAGATAATATCATGACAAATGAAAAAAATAATTTCATAAACTACTGAAATGTATTGATATAGCCAGATTAAAAATATTTTTGCTTAGAGGTAAAAAACTCAAATAATTATAAAAACCAAAACTTCTACCTCAACAAATTCACATGTCCAAACACCTCATACACTTTGACAGAGTCGGATTCTTTAAAACGCACTTGATAGACATAAACACCGTCTGGCACATCAAGTGTTAAATATTTACCATCCCAACCCGCATTGATTTCAACAGTATTAAATACAACTTCTCCCCACCTATTGTATATCAGAAAATCATAATTTTGAACGTCAATGCCCGAAGTGAAAACGGGTAGAAATATGCTATTAATACCATCTCCATTAGGAGTAAACGTATTGGGTATGTAGTAAATCAAATCTTCTTGAATGTTGATTAAAATTGTGGCAGTATCCGAACATGCTTGGTTATTGGCTACCAGCATTATTTGATAAGAACCGTAATCGGATAAAGAGAAAGACTCATTCACGTTTAAGCCCAGAAATTCATTATTCAAAAGCCAAAGGTAGGATTCTGCGTTTTCTGAACTGTTTATGGTGAAAACCGTCGCGCCTATTTCTGGAAAACTTGGGTTTACTACAAATGAGGCAATAGGTTGAGGCGTAAGCGCAATAGTAACCATCGTATCAATAACAAATTCGCAGCCCTGAGCAGTGAAGGCTTCAAAAGATACTGCATAAACGCCTGAATTTTGATAAATATGAGTCGGCGCAGTACTATTTGATGTGTTTCCATCACCAAAACTCCACGTTACATCAGTCAAAACGTCATTAGAATTGAATTCTATAAGAAAATTGGTGGGTAGTGGTGCGCAACCTGCTGTGTTTTGCGCAATAATTAATCCATTGAAGGAAAATACTCCCAGATTGACGGTATCACTTGAAATACAACCATTTGTGTCGTTTGCGGTAAGCCAATATGTTCCAGCACCCACGGTGATGCTTTGCGTTTGTGCGCCAGTACTCCATTGAAAATTTGTGAAACCATTGCTGGCTGTTAATGTTGTTGTGTTGCCTTCACATAGTTCAAGAGCGCCAATGATATTGATGTTTTGAGGAACAAAATTGCTGACAACAATTGTATCGCTGGCTGTTCCATTGGTGGTGGTTACCGTTACCCAATACGTTCCGGGTTGGTTAACACTTATACTATTTGAAACGGCGCCTGTATTCCACAAATAACTGAGTTCGTTGGGTGGAGCATTTAGCGTTACCGAGGATTCTGAGCAAATCAAAACATCGGGACCAAGCGAGAAAGTGAAATCGGGGACATCAATTGAACAGTCCACAACTTCATTAGAATAATCAAAGCCAGCAATAAATGTAGGCAGTGAGAAGCTAACTTGGGTGCCCGGGAGCAATTGAATAGCATCAACTTGAAAACTACATCCCAGACCTTGAACATTTGGTTCATTAATTACGTGAATAGTTGAGTTTGTTCCAGCGATATAAATCCGATTGTTTGGCCCAAGTTGTAAGCATTTAGCGTTGTAAATCTGATAGTTATATAATGTTGTTTGTGATGCAATAATAGCCGCTTGATTATTAGAAGATAAATCAAATTGATAGATAAAAGAACCTGCTTGAGTTCCTGTAGCCGTTTGTGTGTATAAAAGATTGCTATTAGGAGAAAACTCAACACCATAGGTTTGGTTTTGAAAGCCCTGCGCAAAAATGGTAATGGGATTGCTCACAAAACCAGTTGTTGTATTGAAATCAAAAACTTCAAGTATGTTGTTTCCGTTTAAACTTCCAAGGGCAACTTTTTGTCCATTTGGCGAAATTTTCATTTGACCAATCACACCACCAAAACTTTGCGGGCTATTTACATTCTGATGAACTGTACCCACAAACGACGAAATGGTATCTTGTATGCCTTGTGCTGTAATTCTCATGGCAATAAACTCGTTGCTGTTGTACTTGTGTGTGAGCAACCAATAATCCACTCCATTGGCATGACGAACAACAGCCATTTTTTCAGTCAAACCATTCATTAAGGGTGTATTCTTTTGTCCAGAAATTATATCACCATTTCCGTTGTCTAAACAATTGTCGATTTTTGAATACCTCAAACCAAAATCAAAGTTTTGACCACAACACAGTAGGCTTCCCATTGTAAACAGGTAAAAAACTCCACTGGGATTGGCTGGGTCTGGAACAAAAACTGAAGAATGCGTTGAAGAAACATTACCCTCTAAACCTGATCCATTCGGTGTGATTTGATGGTTGCTGTTATATAAGGTTGTTCCATTGGAATAATACAGTAAACTGCCATTAATATCACTTATTGAAGATGTGCCTTCATTGTGAGAATTCAATGGACTAGGAAAACCTAGACTGAGGTAGGCAATCTGACCAATATTCGTAGGCACTGGCTCACCAGAACTAAAATCCAATCCAGCAAAATTTCCAAAAAACCAATTGTTCACTTGATTTTGAGCGTAACAGCTGCTGAAAGCTATGCAAGTGATGGCAATTTTAAAAATTAACTTCATGCTGGGTTTGTATATCTATCTGAAACAAAGTTAGATGATTAATGTTTGTTTGTCAGGGTTTTCTTTTAATTCACTATTGTGGCGCCGCAAAAGACTGATGAAACTAAACCTTGAACAAATTCATAGCTTGTTCAACATAGTCCTGACCAATGTAATTTTTGAATTGGTACACAAAATCGGCACCATGCTTTTCATATTTTGCTCTTTCATCTGGATAGTGACAAATCGAACACACCTTAAAATCTCTATTTTCCAAACGATTGATGCATTCCAAGATATTCAAGTTGGTCTGCACATCACTCATGGTCAAATAGACCATCTTCAATCCACTGGTGTTGATGTTATCCCAAAATTCACTGTCCGTTGTGTCTGCCCAAAGCACATTTTTTCCTGACGCTTTTAGGCCCCCAATTAAGTCATGGTCGTAATCCAAGCCCAGTACTAAGTCGTTTTTGCTTTCCGCCAAAGAGTCAAAGGTGTGTATGCCTACGCTTCCCAATCCAATAACCAAAAATTCAGCTCCGCACAAATCATCAGGCTCACAATCAACGGTATTTCTGTTTTTATTCAATCGTAAAATAAGGGATTTAAACTTATCAAAAATAAGATGAGAATATTTGTTTAGCGGTGCTGCGAGCACAAAAGAAAACGACATCAATAAGGCCATGACTACCAACCATTCTGTATTCATCAAACCGATGCTTACGCCAACAACACCCACAATTAAACCAAATTCACTGAAGTTGGTCAAACTCAAAGCGCCCAAGTAGGATGTGCGTGGTTGCAAATCGAATTTTGATAGAATTAGCACAAACAAGCCGCCTTTTATAAGCACCAGTGGTAGGAGCACGGCTGTAATCACAAGAATATCAAATGTAGGCAATCCCACGAGACCCACATTCAGGAAAAACGCTATCAGGAAAAAGTCTTTGTATTCGACCATTCTTTTGTATAACTCATCAGAGCGTGGGTGATTTACGAGCATCATACCAATGATCAATGCCCCTAAATCGGGTTTCAGACCAACCAAGCTAAAGCTCAAAGCACCAGCTATGAAGGTTGCAAAAAAGCCAAATACAGGAACCATCTCGCCATGCTCAAGAATGTCCAAAATTTTGTCCAACACTTTTTTTAAGACCCAAAGCAAGAGCGGCAATAAAAAAACCCAAGGCGAAGGCAATTTCTTATCAGAAAAAGCAATGAACAAAACGGCAAATATGTCTTGAATAATAAGAATACCTATAGCCAATTTACCGTGATAAGAATCAAATTCACCACGCGCCTCCAATGTTTTGACTACGAAAACGGTACTTGAAAAACTCAGCGCGAAGCTTATCATAGCAGCAGAAGCCCAAGTCATTCCCGCCAGTTGACTCAAGCCAAGATAAGAGATGAGCATCAATACACCAGAAAAAAGAAGCACAACGAAGATCATGTGTATACTCGCACTCGCCCAAATTTCTTTCTTGAAAAGTGATTTTAGTTTCAATTTTAAACCAATGGTAAAGAGAAGCAGCATAACGCCGATGTCAGCCATGGGTTCAATAGCAGATATAAGTTGTCCGTGGCGGAGTCCAGAAAAATTAATTATAAAGCCTCCTACAAGAAAGCCCACCAGAGGTGGTAAGCCCATTCTTTTTGCAGCTAAACCACAAATAAAGGCTATGGCCAACCAAAGCGCATCAGCATAAAATGGATCTAAACTCATGTTAACTTTCTTTTGGTTTGTTCAATGCGTTTTTAAGAATAAAATAGCCCAAGGTGCCTGCAATCAATGACCCGCTCAAAATTCCCATTTTGGCTTGTTCCATATATATTTCATTTTCAAAAGCCAAGGAATTGATGAATAAGGACATGGTGAAACCAATTGCTGCCAGTAAAGATACACCCAAAATCATTTTAGAATTTACATTGGCTGGCATTTTAAACCAACCCAATTTCAGTCCCAGCATGGATAAACCATAAATACCCAAAAACTTTCCGAGTATCAAACCTATCATAACGCCCAAAGATACAGGGCTAAAGAGCATTTCAAGCCAATCTCCATTAATCACAACTCCTGCATTTGCCAAAGCAAAAATCGGCATAATCAAATACAAAACCAAACCATGCATGCTGTGTTCCAATTTTTGAAGTGGGGATATAGAATCGTCTGAAATTCGACGTATCTCACCAATGATGTTTTCCTCATCTGCCGACAACAAAAACTCCTCTTTTTCCGCACAATTGGCTTGCTCCAAATCTTTGGTCAACGACCTCAAATTTGTAATAAAATTTTGCTTATCAATAGCTCTGTTACTCGGTATAGAAAAGGCCGCCAAAACGGCAGCAATAGTGGCGTGCACCCCTGATAACAAAAATGCCAACCACACACCTCCAATACCCAAAACGGCATAAATCAACACATTGCGCACTCCGAACTTATTGAGCAAAAACATAAAGCTCAAAATGAAAAACCCGATCAACAGACTGCTAAAAGTGATTTCTGAGGTATAGAAAAAAGCCACCACAGAAACTGCCCCGATATCATCAATAATAGCCAATGCTGTGAGAAAAACTTTGAGTTGGATAGGTACACGTGGACCAAGTAAATACAATACACCCAAAGCAAACGCTATATCTGTTGCCATAGGAATACCCCATCCATTCGAAGCCTCGGGAAATCCGAAATTAAAAAGAGAATATATAGCCGCTGGCAAAAGCATGCCACCCATCGCTCCAACAATAGGCATAATGATGTTTTTGGGGTTAGATAGTTCTCCTGCTATAATCTCACGTTTCAATTCGAGACCCACAACAAAAAAGAAAATAGACATCAAACCATCATTAATCCAAAGCAATAGCGTTTTGTATACCTTGAAATCGCCAATCGTAAAACCAATTTTTTGCGATAAGAGATTTTGAATAAATCCATGAGCTGGAGAATTCGCCAATAATAATGCTAGAAATGCTGTGAAAAATAATAGCAGGGAACTGAATGTGCTCTTTTTGATGAATTGTTGGATGGGACGGAGTGCCGAAAACTCCAAAACTTTTTCTGTCATGTTTTCCAAGATTTATCGAACGAATTGTTTCCGACACTCAGACTTATTCAACCTCATTCAGTTCAAATAAGCCTTAAAGCCGACGACGAAAATAATGCGTTCGCCATTTGGGAAATCTTGGGGGCGGTTAAAAATTCTTAATTGGTTATCCTAATCCAATCCAAGTTAAAAAGGGGGTCTCATCACTACAACTTAAACGCAATCGGCACAACAACATTTGTTCTCACCGCTTTACCCTTTTGCGTTCCAGGATTCCATTTGGGCATAGCTTGAATTACCCGCAATGCCTCAGCATCTAAGCTTGGGCTCACGCCACGGGCAATTTTAACATTGGAAACGCTGCCGTCTTTTTCAATGATAAACTTAACATAAACCCTACCCTGCTCTTTGTTCTTAACTGCTTCCTCAGGGTATTTTATGTTTTCTTTGATATAAGCTTGCATGGCTTCTTCTCCGCCAGGATAAGTTGGTTCCTTCTCAACCACATCAAAAACTTCTTCTTGTGGTGGTGGAACTACCTGAACCTTTGTGGTATCATCCGATGTTCCGTTTTGGGCAATTACAGTGTTCATGGTCAGGAACAGCATAGAAAAAAAGAATAAAGCTAGAAATTTCATAATATTGATTTTTAGACGAAGATAGCGATATACATAAAGTTGAAAAAAGAATGTTTTGGGATTTATTGAAAACAATCAACCCAATTTGAAGACAATTGGAACAACTACTTTTGTTCTCACGGCTTGTTCATGGTCTATTCCAGGAGTCCATTTGGGCATCAATTTTACAACGCGCATGGCTTCATTATCCAATTCTGGTGAAACACCGCGCTCAATAGTAACGTTGCTTATACTTCCGTCTCTTTCAACTATAAAACTCACATATACTTTTCCCTCATGTCCACTGATAATGGCGCTCTCTGGATACAGAATGTTTTTCTTAATGAAAACAAACATCGCTTCTTCGCCACCGGAGAATTGGGGCTCCTCCTCCACAATGTAGAAAATCTCCTCGGTTGAAAGTGCCTCTTGTGTGTTGTTCTGGGCGAATGAAACATTCAACAAACTCAATAAAGAAATAATCGCAGTAGCAAATAATATGTTTGTCTTCATCCTAAAGTTTTGGCTAAAAGTATAAAATATTGCATTTCAACACTATTGGAAAAGAAAGAATTTTGGGGCGCGAAATAGCTCCGGTCTAATTATTCTGATTACAGGCTTACTACTAAACCTGAATCCTAATGCTAACAATGGTTCCAACTATTTTCTGGTTTTCGTCCAATAAGTCTTTCGGGCCGTCTAAATCGATGATGTTTCCTGAAATTTTTCGAATCACCTCTATGCGCGATTTGGTGATTGTTGTGCCATGCGAAAAGTGGTCACCCGCACTGCTTTTGTCTTTTAAACTGGTAGAATAACCAACGCCATTATCAGTAATAGTAAATTCGATGCTGTCCTTATGCAATTCAGCCTTGAATTTAATAACACCCTCGAGTTGTTCATTGGGCAAAATTCCGTGGATGATTGAATTCTCAACAAAAGGCTGGAAAAGCATGGGCGGAATGCGAATTTCTTCCATTTCAATTTCAGAGTCGATATCAAAATGATAGGAAAATCGGCCTTCAAAACGCATGGATTCCAAAGACAAATACAATTCCAAGCGCTGAATTTCTTCTGAGAGCGGAACCAAGTTTTCTCCAGCAGCCGAACTGTCCAAATTTTTCCGAATGAGTTGGGCAAATTTCGTGAGATATTTATTGGCAGATAACTTGTCCTGCGTATTGATGAAATATTGAATGGAATTGAGTGCGTTGAAAATGAAATGGCGATTCATAGAAGCATTCAAGCTTTGCTGCTCCAAAGAATTCAACCGGCTGGTCAACTCCAAACGCTCTTGGTTTTCCTTCGTTCTGATTTGCTGAATGCGATAGCGCACCACTCCAATGGTAATCAAGCCCAAAAGCATGAGCATGAGCAAGATGAACCACCAAGTAGCATAATAAGGCTGATTGATCTTAAAGTTAAACACCAAAACATCCGAATAATTGCCATTGCTACTTTTGGCTCGCACGGAAAGCGTGTATGAGCCCGGCGCCAATTGATTAAACGCTATTTCAGACTCTGAACCTGCTGGCAACCATTCGTTAAAATCAGAACCACCCAATTGATATTCCAACGCAACGCCGTCAGCATCCTGCAAATCCACAATTCTGAACATAAAACGCAGTCTGTTTTGATTGTATTTTAAGGTCAATTGCTTCTTGTCTTCAGGCCAATCCATCTCTGAAAAATTCACCTGAAAATCTTTCAAAAACAGCATGGGCTTGTAGGTTTCCAAGGCGGCATTCAACAATTTCTTTTGGAAAGAATAAACACCATCTGCGGTGCCAAACCAAAGCT
>DIUF01000043.1:0-2537 GCA_002422285.1 Flavobacteriales bacterium UBA6165
CCAGAAATGGTTCCGCCTGTGCCAACACCCACTACAAAATGCGTGATTTTTCCTTCGGTTTGTTCCCAAATCTCTGGACCAGTCTGCTCATAATGTGCTTGTCGGTTGGATAAATTATCATATTGGTTCACATACCATGAATTCGGAATTTCTGTGGCCAATCGGCGTGAAACAGAATAATATGAGCGCGGATCTGTAGGTTCAACGGCTGTCGGACAAACAACGACCTCTGCACCAACGGCACGCAGGATGTCCATTTTCTCCTTAGATTGTTTGTCGTTCAACACACAAATCAACTTATAGCCTTTGATGATACAGGCCAAAGCTAAGCCCATCCCTGTGTTGCCTGACGTGCCTTCAATTACGGTGCTCCCAGGTTTCAACAGACCGGCTTTTTCCGCATCTTCAATCATTTTCACCGCCATACGGTCTTTCACCGAATTGCCCGGATTAGTGGTTTCTACCTTGGCCAAAATTTGTGCCTTGCAGCCTTTTGCCAATTTATTGATTCTCACCATCGGCGTGTTTCCAATGGTTTCAAGGATATTATTGTAAATCTTCATCGAAGTTGCTATAAGAATTCGCCCGCAAAGATACGGAGCTTTGAGTAAACAATGCCTTAGTTCAACAGATTCTTTGTGTAAAGGCATCAACTCTTCTTGCGGCGAATGATATAAGATATGTCGATAATTCTATAACATTGTATTTCAGTAGGCTAGGTAATTTTGCAGGGTGATAATTCAGTCACTTAGTTAAGATAAAATGGAACCAACTCAAATGCCTACTTCTTCAATCAAAATTAAACCTAAAAGCCTACAAGAAATTATGGCCGTCTGCAACAGTAAAGTAGGATTGTTTAAATCTGTAAATAATTCAGATTCAATACGAAATTTAATTGTTGAGGCGTCTAGATCGATTCGCCTTTCTTAATCTCAATGAATCTGTAAATCATTTGGATGTGCCATACACCACGCCAATCTGCTTGTCGATGGATTCCAAATGGATGCTTTCAAAAAGCTTCAAAATAAAGTTGATGTTCAATCCCTCATTCGTTCCGGTTTGACTGTGTTGTTGCAACAATTCTTGCCAACGTTGTTCTTGATAAATGGAAATGTTCTGCTCTTTTTTTATCGCTGCAATGGTTTGAATGATGCGCATGCGGTCGCCCAAAAGCTTGATGATATGGCTGTCTATGTTCGAGATGTTCTCGCGCAGCGCAACCAATTCGGGGATTTGATGGCCATTGACAATTTGCGCTTTCACTTGCAGCTCGTCAATCAATTGAGCGAGTTGTGGCAAAGTCAATTGCTGCTGAGGGTCGCTTAAAGCAACATTCGGTGTGGGATGTGTTTCAACCATTAAACCATCGAAGTTGAGTTCTAATGCTGTTTGGGCAACGAGCGGCACCAAATCTGCGCGACCAGCAATATGACTCGGGTCGCAAATCATCAGCATTTCTGGACGCTCCTGACGAAGTTGCAAAGCCATTTGCCATTGGGGATTGTTCCTGAAAATCGTTTTTTTGAATTGAGAAACACCTCTGTGCACAGCGCCAATACGTTTTACTCCAGCTTTTTCTACCCGCTCTATGGCGCCTAACCAAAGTGCCGTATCTGGGTTGGTTGGATTTTTTACCAAAACGGGAACGTCAACCCCACGCAATACATCAGCCAAATCTTGTGTTGCAAAGGGGTTTGCCGTTGTTCGGGCACCAATCCAAAGGATATCAACCCCATGATTTAAGGCCTCTTCTACGTGTTTGGGTGTGGCTACTTCTACAGCGGTTTTCAATCCATGTTTTTGCTTTGCTTCTTGCAACCAAGGAAGGGCTACAGTGCCCATGCCCTCAAACGAGCCAGGACGTGTTCTTGGTTTCCAAACACCTGCTCTTAGAATTGGAATTTTCAGCGCCACTAATTGTTGGGCAATGGCGTCAATTTGTTTGGGTCCCTCGGCGCTGCACGGCCCAGAAATCATCATGATGTGGTTGTCATTGAAGTAAGGCCAGTCTATATGCTTTTGTGACATGATGTTGTTGTTTGACTCCCAAGCTTAGGATGATTAAATTATGTTACTTCAACAACTATTGGGAGCTCTTGGTTCTGCAAAAGTATTTATTTTGTTGAGAGTTGAGCATCTTGGAGATGGAGAATTTATTCTGATTTTATGTGATTTTTTAAGCCCTTGAATAATTTTATATTTAGCCGCAACTCAATTTTTTTCACACTTATGGCTGATTATACAATTTAAATCTTGACTCATATTTCTAATTTATACCTAGCCACAACTTCATTTTTGGATCACTTATGGCTGAGTTAACCATGTTTAATTTGTCAACATTTCTTAGTTATATTTAGCCACAACTTATTTTTTTGTACACTTATGGCTAATTATAATTTAATTTTTGTCGCACAATTTTTTATTTATATTTAGCCATAACTTATTTTATTTTATATTTGTGGCTAATTATAATCGCATGGCAATCATTGGTAGATATCGAGAAAAGGCTTTGTTTAATAAGCTTTTGGAGTCGGATA
>DIUF01000043.1:2712-7319 GCA_002422285.1 Flavobacteriales bacterium UBA6165
TTTTGGAATCATTGGGCATCGCAGCGCACGGATCTGATTTTTCTCGTTTGTGGCTCAGCCTCATCGTGGATTGTAAAGAAATTATTCAACAGCCGGGGAGGACTTCACAATCGGGTGACACATAAAATTCACCTCAAACCATTCACCTTGGCAGAAACTGAAGAGTTTTTTCAAAGTCGGAAATTTGTGTTGAACCAGTATCAAATTGTGAAAGCCTACATGGTGTTTGGTGGCGTTCCGTTTTATTTGGAGCAAATGGAAAGGGAGAAAAGTATTGACCAAAATATCGACAACCTACTTTTCAATCGAGATGGTGCGCTGGTCAATGAATTCAGCAATTTGTATGAAGCGCTTTACACCAATCCTCAAAATTATATAGAAATCATCAAGGCCTTATCTACCAAAAACAAGGGTCTGTCGAGGTATGAATTGCTTGATTTATTGAAATTGAAATCTGGCGGAACTTTATCCACTTTGCTCGAGGATTTGGAGCTGTCTGGTTTTATTCGAAAATACCATTCCATTGGCAAAAAACAACGCAATGTGCTCTATCAACTCACGGACGCCTATAGTTTGTTTTATTTCAATTTTTTGGAGAAGAAACCTGTCGTTTCAAATGACTGGCTCAATGCTCTTGATAGTCCAAAAAATAGAAGTTGGAGTGGCTATGCCTTTGAAATGGTCTGCTTGCAACACACCGACCAAATCAAACACGCTTTGGGAATTTCTGGCATTCAAACCCATGTTTATGCTTGGCAAACGCACCACGAAAAGAAGAACATCCAAATTGATTTGCTTATCGATAGAAAAGACCAAACGATTAATTTATTCGAAATCAAATATTCCAGTGAAACATACACCATTACAACGAAATATTTGAATGAATTGCTCGAAAAAGTGGCGCTGTTCAAACATTATTCAAAAACGAAAAAAGCAGTTCATCTGTCGATGATGACCACGTATGGTTTGACTAAAAATGAACATTCCGGAATGATGCTCAATGATTTGAACATGAAGCATTTGTTTGTGAGCTTGGAATAATTGCCGATTATCTCTGATTCCTTGGATGATATTTCAAAATCGCTTCTCGCTGCGCCTGATTGCTCACGTGGGTGTAGATTTCAGTTGTCAAAATAGATTCATGTCCCAGCATATCTTGAATGGCGCGCAAATTGGCTCCACCTTCCAGCAAATGTGTTGCAAATGAATGCCTAAACGTGTGCGGACTGATGTTCTTTTTGATGCCTGCTTTTTCAGCCAAATCTTTGATAATCGTGAATATCATGACGCGTGTCAACTGTTTCCCTCTTCGGTTTAGGAAAACAAAATCCTCATGTCCACGGGCGATTTCCATGTGGTTTCGCATGGCGTCGAAATAAAAGCCCAATTCCTTTTTCACGCTTTCAGCAAATGGAATCAAGCGCTCTTTGTTGCCTTTTCCAATCACGCGAATGAAACCTTCTTCATAGAAAATCTGCGAAATTTTGAGGTCGCACAGTTCTGAAACACGCAAGCCACAGCAATACAAGGTTTCCAAAATGGCTTTGTTGCGATGGCCCTCATTTTTAGATAAATCGATTTGCGAAATCATAGAGTCGATTTCTTCAATAGACAAAACCTCTGGCAATTTGCGACCAATTTTCGGTGGTTCGAGTAACTCCGCGGGATTGATTTTCAGCACATCTTCCAAAATCAAAAAATCAAAAAACTGCTTGACTCCCGAAACCACACGGGCTTGTGAACGTGCGCTCAGACCAATATCGTAAAGCGCTCCAACAAAAGCGTTGAGGTCATTATATTCCAATTGATCTACCGTTTTATTGATTTCTTCGGCGTAGTTTTGCAATTTTTGCACATCTTTGGCATACGCCATCAGCGTGTTTTCTGAAAGTCCCTTCTCCAATTGGAGATAGCTTTCAAAATTGTTCAACAAAACAGACCATTTCACCAATGAAGCAGATTTTAATTATCAACGGACCCAATTTGAATTTATTAGGCACGCGTCAACCGCAAATATATGGTGAAATCACGTTTGATGAGGTTTTGGCTGATTTGCGAAACAAATTTCCAAACACCAAAATTGATTTTCTGCAAAGCAACCAAGAAGGAGAAATAATAGATGCCTTGCAACAAAGTTCCCACGATGGGATTGTGCTCAACGCAGGAGGCTACACACATACTTCTGTTGCTATTCGAGATGCCATAGGTGCCATCGAAGTGCCTGTGGTTGAAGTGCACATTTCCAATATAAGTGCGCGTGAATCATTCCGCCACGAATCACTACTTTCTCCCGTTTGCCATGGTGTGATTTTTGGCTTTGGTGTTAAAGGGTATGAGTTGGCGATGTGTTATTTTGTCAGTTAAGTGCTAAATTATTCCAAAAAAGATTAGTTTTTTAGAATCATATGTAATAACTTTGTAATTACATATTACAATTATGGAACTCGCGGTTATCAACATAGGAAATTCAAAAGGCATTCGACTTTCCAAGACAATTTTGGAGAAGTATAACATTTCTGACAAGGTAAAAATTTTTCTTGAAGACGGTTATATTTTGCTCAAACCCATTGAAGAACCTAGACTTGGATGGGAAGAATCGTTTCGTGAGATGCGTGAAAACGGAGACGATCAACTCTTGATTGACGATGTTTTTGACGATGAAAATTTGGATGAATGGAGCGTGTAAATCAATATGAAGTAGTTTTGGTTAATCTCGACCCAACGATAGGGAGCGAAATGAAAAAAACAAGACCATGTGTTGTTTTGTCGCCCAATGAAATGAATAAATACCTGAACACGGTTGTTGTTGCGCCCATGACTTCCAACACAAAAGCATATCCCACCCGCGTTCAGGTTAAAAGTAAAACCCAGATTTCTTGGGTGGTGCTTGATCAAATAAGAACGATCGACCGCGCGAGAATTGTGAAGCGATTCGAATCTTTATCAAAAAAAGAAATTGCGCAAATCAAGGCTGTGATTCAAGAAACTTATGTGGATTAGTGGAGTTATTACATAAAAAAAAGACCCCCTTTCGGAGGTCTTGTAGATTCATGGTGGAAACCTATTTACTTGTACAAATCAAATCGGTCGAGGTTCATCACCTTAACCCAAGCATTCACAAAATCCTTTACGAATTTTTCATGCGCATCATTGCTCGCATATACTTCTGCAATAGCTCTCAATTCAGAATGTGAACCGAAAATCAAATCAGCACGTGTTGCTGTCCAAATTACTTTGCCAGTTTTTCTATCGCGACCTTCAAAAATTTCTTTAGTATCGTCTGTAGCAGTCCATTCAACGCGCATATCCAAAAGATTCACGAAGAAATCTGTGGTTAATGACCCCACACGGTTGGTGAATACACCATGTTTGGAACCATCAAAATTGGCGCCCAAAACACGCATACCACCCAATAGTACGGTCATTTCTGGTGCAGTCAAAGTCAACAATTGTGCTTTGTCCACCAACAATTCTTCGGTAGAAAAAGTGTATTGTGTTTTCAAATAATTTCTAAATCCATCGGCTTGTGGTTCCAAAACAGCCATCGAACTTGGGTCGGTTTCCTCTTGCGTGGCATCCATTCTGCCTGGTGTAAACGGTACTTCAATTGGATAGTCAGCATTTTTGGCAGCCTGCTCAACACCCACACATCCACCCAAAACAATCATATCTGCTAATGAGATTTTTGATTTCTTTGATTTTGCGTTGAAATTGCTTTGGATTTCTGTCAACTTGGTCAAAACGCGCATCAATTGCAAAGGATTATTTACCTCCCAATTCATCATAGGATTTAATCTTATTCTAGCTCCGTTGGCTCCACCCTTAAAGTCAGATCCCCGGAAAGTTGAAGCCGACGCCCAAGCCGTTGAAACCAATTCGCTGATGCTGAGACCAGAAATTTCAATGGCTTTTTTCAATAACTTAATTTCTTTCGAACTCACCAATCTGTGGTTTACCGCTGGAATTGGATCTTGCCATAAAAATTCTTCTTGAGGTACTTCCTTACCAAAATGCAGAGCGCGAGGCCCCATGTCTCTGTGCGTCAATTTGTACCAAGCACGTGCAAATGCCGCCTCAAATTCTTCTGGTTTTTCCATAAAACGACGCGAGATTTTCTCGTAAATTGGATCAACACGTAATGATAAATCTGTTGTCAGCATCGTTGGTCGATGTTTTTTGTTCGGGTCAAAAGCATCTGGCACCATCACTTTTGGATCTTTGGCAACCCATTGGTGTGCGCCTGCTGGACTTTTGGTCAATTCCCATTCATTGTCGAATAAGCTTTTGAAAAAGCCATGACTCCATTCTGCTGGAGTAGTTGTCCAGATAACTTCCAAGCCAGATGTTATGGCATCTGCGCCTTTTCCTGTTCCATGAGTACTTTTCCAACCAAAACCTTGTTCTTCTATACCGGCCGCTTCTGGCTCAGGACCAACATGATCTGCAGGACCTGCACCGTGTGTTTTACCAAAGGTATGTCCGCCAGCAATTAAAGCAACTGTTTCTTCATCGTTCATGCCCATGCGTCCAAATGTTTCGCGGATGTCACGCGCTGCCAAAAGTGGATCAGGATTGCCATTCGGACCTTCTGGATTCACATAAATCAA
>DIUF01000043.1:7346-20918 GCA_002422285.1 Flavobacteriales bacterium UBA6165
ACATTGCTTTCTGGTTCCCACACGTCTTTTCTGCCTCCACTAAATCCGATTGTTTTGAAGCCCATAGATTCTAATGCAACATTGCCAGTAAGAATCATCAAGTCTGCCCAAGAAATAGCTGCTCCGTATTTTTGTTTTACAGGCCAAATCAAGCGACGAGCTTTATCCAAATTGGCGTTGTCTGGCCAACTGTTCAGTGGCGCAAATCTCTGCTGTCCATCTCTTGAGCCTCCACGTCCATCGCCAGTTCTATACGTACCTGCACTGTGCCAAGCCATTCTGATGAATAATGGACCATAATGACCGTAATCTGCTGGCCACCAGTCTTGTGGAGTGGTCATGACTACCAACAAATCTTTTTTTACCGCATCCAAATCCAAAGCATTGAAAGCCTTGATATAATTGAAATGGGCTCCCATCGGATTAGATAAATTTGAATGCTGACGCAAAACGCTCAAATCTAATTGATTGGGCCACCAGCTTCTGTTGGTTGGCATAGGAGTTCCATTGGTGTTTGATATTGCGGCTGGTTTGTTGTCTGTTTGAGTTTGTGTGTGTGTTGTGCTTTTTTCAGTTGAGGCGCTTCCATGACCAAATGGACATGTGGCCGCTCCACTTACTGAGGACATCTGCGCAGAAACCGTGCCGCCCAAAGCAAGAAAAGATAGTGTGATTAATTTTTTCATAATGTGATAATTTTGAGTTTCGAAGTCAAAATTACCAAATCCATGTCATAGGTTGAGGCAATTAATTTCTATAACAACATAGATAAAACCTATATTGATTTATTGGTCTATGTAAAATCCTCAGCTTTCAATTGCTTGAATTTATCTTTCCTCTTCAAAAACTTATCAATTATGATACTCTTTCTGTATAGTCCTATTGGATTGAATTGAATGTTGAATTGTTTGCGAAACGCTTTTCTTTTTTCGAGCATTTCTCCCAAATGTGCGTAATAGGACCAATGTGCTTTGAGTAGTGACCAAATGTGGGTGAAATTTCCTGAAAATAAAAATTGAATTGTGGCCAATCCGTCTAACCACAAACGCGAGAATATTTTTGGAAACAACCAACCCTCGTGGTTTTTGGTAATCATAAATAGGCTATTCCTAAAATTCAGGAAGGTTTTTTTTGGCGACATATAATTCAATGTTCCGCCGCCTAAATGATAAACTGTTGAGTTACCAATAGCATGAAATGAATGACCCAGTTGTTTCAAACGCCAACACAAGTCTATTTCTTCCATGTGGGCAAAAAATGTGGAATCGAAGCCACCGACTTTGTGAAAATGTTCGGCGCGAATCATCATGCAAGCTCCGGTGGCCCAGAAAATTTCGCAATTGGAATCGTATTGTCCAGTGTCTTCTTCGGTGAAATCGAAAATTCTCCCGCGACAAAAAGGATAATAATTCTTATCCAAAAATCCCCCTGCTGCACCTGCATGTTCAAATCTACTTTTACTCAAATGCGCCTTTATTTTGGGTTGACAACCACTGATATTTGAGTCGCTTTCCATCAATTCCAACATGGGTTCAATCCAATTGGGTGTTACTTCAACATCACTATTCAATAAGATGTAATACTCAGCATCCACATGTTGCAAGGCCTCGTTGTATCCTTGTGCAAAACCGCCATTACTCGAATTAATGATCAACTCAATTTGAGGATAATTCACACGCAAAAAATCCACCGAATCATCTGTAGAAGCATTGTCGGCTACTATGATTTTGTACTCACCAGAATGTGCCAAAACACTCGGCAGGTAAGTTTCCAAGTGCTTACGACCGTTGTAGTTGAGGATTACGATGGCGAGTTTGTGTAGATTTGAATTTTCCAATGATGATAAACTATTTATGATGCTTTATTTTTTGAATCTTCATCTGGCTTTTCCTTGGCCGTTGCACCAAACAACAAAGCGAACAACACAAATTGAACTATTGCCTTTACCCATGAGAACTTTTCATTTGAAAAATAATCAATAGCAGACATGAACAATACCATGAAAATCCCGGCAAAAATTCCCGCCTTGATTTTCATTTTCATTTTGCTTGTCATACCCAATGATTTTGAACAAAAATACATTTTTTATCCGCTTTTCTCATTCTATCAAAACAAAACCAGCTTTCCTTCGTTACTTTTCTGTTTAAAACTCAGCGCGGCTCCTCCGTTTATAAATCGTAATTTTGTCGCGTTTTACAAATGAATTGAATGAACAAACCTGTTGAACGTGTCGAAGGCTTTTCGAAGCTCGATCAAATTGAAAAACGCGAACTTGTTGCTTCCGTTTTGGAAAACCCGAAAGATGTTATGGACTTGTTGCAGAGTTTTGCGCACCCAGATGCCGAAATTCAAGAGCTTCTGAATGAGTTCAGCGAGAACACTTTGACCAATTTTCCATTGCCGTATTGTATCGCGCCCAATTTTAAAATTGATGGACAAAACTACCTCGTGCCAATGGTGATTGAGGAAAGTTCGGTTGTTGCAGCGGCTTCAAATGCTGCCAAATTTTGGTTCGATAAAGGTGGATTTCGAACGGAAATCGTGAACACGGAAAAAGTAGGGCAGGTGCATTTCATTTGGAACGATGATGTAAAAAAATTGACTGATAATTTTGCCTCTCTGAAACAAGAGCTAATCAATGGCACGATGGATATCACCGAAAACATGCGCAACCGTGGCGGTGGAATTTTAGACATCGTTTTGAAGGATTTTTCGCACGAAGAACCAGGTTTGATGCAGCTTTTCGCCACTTTTGAAACGGTGGATTCCATGGGTGCCAATTTCATCAATTCATGCTTGGAAAGATTTGCGGCGCTTTTCAAAGATTGGTACAACAACTTAGATGATGCCAAAGAAAATGGACTTGAAATCGTGATGTGCATCTTATCCAACCTGACTCCAAATTGCATGGTGAAATGCTGGGTAGAATGTGATATCGCTGATCTAGATAATTATGTCCCAGGCACATCGGGTGAAGATTTTGCTCGACGTTTCAGAACCGCTATTCGAATTGCTCAAGTGGATTCTTTCCGTGCCACGACCCACAACAAAGGGATTTACAATGGCGTGGATGCCGTGGTTTTGGCCTCTGGAAATGACTTCCGTGCGGTTGAAGCTTGCGGTCATGCTTTTGCCTCGATGAGCGGAAAATATACGTCACTAACCGACGTGAAAATTGATGGTTCACGATTCGTATTTTCATTACGTTTGCCTCTTGCTTTGGGCGTTGTTGGCGGACTGACCAATTTGCATCCTTTGGTGAAATTGACCAACAAACTTTTAGGAAACCCAAGTGCGAAAACCTTGATGGGAATTGCTGCTGCAGCTGGATTAGCGAATAATTTTGGTGCGGTTAAATCCTTGGTAACCACAGGTATTCAGCGCGGACACATGAAGATGCACTTGTTCAACATCATGAAGCAATTGGGCGTTGAAAAACACGAACAAGCGCAAATCATCGAGTACTTTAAAGAGAATGTGGTTTCCGTTTCTGAAGTGCGCAAGTGCATGGAAATGATTCGCGAAAACGCAAAAGTTTAGTTCCAGCAATGGCATTTTCACCACAACATTTTTCTGCTCATGGCAAATTGATGCTCTTCGGCGAGTATGTTGTGATGCGTGGTGTCCCGGCTTTGGCATTTCCAACACGTATGGGTCAAACGCTTGAAGTTGAGCCTGCTGAATCTTTTTCTTGGACAAGTTATGAAACAGGACAGCTTTGGTTTTCGATGCGCTTCGATTCCGATTTGAACATCTTAGAAACCAACAACGACAGTGTTGCGCAGAAATTGATGCAGATTTTATCTGATGTGAAAATCCAAAAACCAGATTTGTTCAATAATCCCATTGCATTTGAAACGCAGGCCAATTTCAACAGAACCTGGGGTTTTGGAAGTAGCGCTACCTTGATTTCACTCATTTCACAATGGTCTGGTGTGGATGCTTATGCCTTAAACGAGAAACACTTTGGCGGCTCGGGGTATGACATTGCATGTGCAACAGCTACATCTCCCATTTGGTATAATCGCGAATCGAAAGAAGTTCGAAATTTCGATTTTCCGAAAGCCATTACGGATAAGTTGCTCTTCGTTTATTCCGGAAAAAAGCAAAATTCACAGCAAGAAGTAACGCGCTTCGGGGATGTCGAAATTGAGCCTTATATCTTGAATCAGTTGAAAGAGATTATGGCTGATGCTACGACCGCCGATGATATCGAACAATTTGAAGCTTGTATAAATCAACATGAACAAATTTTGTCTGAAATTCTGCAGAGACCAACTTTGAAAAGCTCGCAATTCCCTGATTACCAACATGAAATAAAATCATTAGGCGCTTGGGGAGGCGATTTTTTCATGGCAACTTGCCGCGATTTAGACGAAGCGAAAATATATTTTATCGACTCAGGTCGAGACACAATATTTACTTTTAACGAATTAGTTTATGGAATTTGAGATTAATAAATTTGAAATTCGAGATTGGATTCCGAATAAATATCTAATCTCGAATTTCAAATATCAAATTTTTTAATCTTACATATAAATAACATACAATGACAGACATATACACATCCCACTGGCGCTGCCCATCCAACATAGCCATCGTAAAATACTGGGGAAAGAAGGAGGAACAAATCCCTTGCAATGCTTCGTTGAGCTTGACTTTGTCTGAGTCTTACACCGAACTTATTGCGCGACTTGAACAAAAAACCAATGATGATGAAATCTCGCTGGCTTATTTTTTTGAAGGCGAGAGAAATGTGGCATTTGAAGCAAAATTTCTAAAATTCTTGACCAAGCACCAAGTGAATTTTCCTTATTTGAAAACGCATCATTTGGTTTTGGAATCGAGTAATAGTTTCCCGCATTCTACTGGTATTGCATCTTCGGCTTCGGCATTTGGTGCTCTGGCTTTGGTCTTGTGCGATTTTTATGAGCAAACCCAAGGCAAGCCGATAAGCGAAAATTGGCAAGAAACGGCTTCTCATTTTGCGCGATTGGGTAGTGGAAGTGCTTGTCGTTCAATTTTTCCAGCTTGGGCGCAGTGGGGACAGATTCAATCCGATGAGTCAAGTTCAAATCATTTCGCCATTCCAATTACAGATGTTCACGATAATTTTAATATCATCCACGATGCTGTTTTGATTGTGGATGATGAGCCGAAAAAGGTTTCAAGTACCGCGGGACATGCTTTGATGAACAATCATGCTTATGCAGAAGCACGTTTTGAACAAGCGAACAAAAGAGTCGTTGAGTTCAGAGAAATTTTGAAGTCAGGTGATTTGGATGCCTTCGTAGCACTAACAGAATCAGAGGCTTTGACCTTGCACGCCATGATGATGACTTCGGGTGATTATTACTTGTTGATGCGACCAAATACAATCGCTGTTATAGAAAAAATATTTGATTTCCGCGAACAAAGCAAGGTGCCGGTATGTTTCACCTTAGACGCGGGACCCAACATTCATTTGTTGTATCCTGATGCCAACAAAGCAGAGGTAGAAAACTTTATAGGGCGCGAACTCAGCGATTTGGTTAAAAGTATTATCTTTGACCGCGTCGGACAAGGGCCGATAAAACTAACATAGCACTAATGGATACATTTCATTCCAAGGTACTTATATTCGGTGAATACAGTTTGTTATACAACAGCAAAGCGCTAACAATGCCTTTGCAACAATTCAAAGGCAAACTCAATTTTAGCAAATCTGGTCAGGCTTCCAAGTCTTCCAACGCTAGTCTAAGAGCTTTTTGCCGTCACATTATCAAGAATCATTTTCCTATTGACGATCAAGGAAACGTTATCAATGTGCAACGTTTTCAATTGGAATTGGACAAAGGATTGTATTTCGAAAGCAATATTCCACAAGGATTTGGTTTGGGTAGTTCTGGTGCTATTGTTGCCGCAATTTTTATGCGCTACATCGACAGAGCAGGTGAAATGAAAGATTTGGTGAAATCAGAAACCAAAGAAAACATCAATAAACTGAAAGGTATTTTGAGTTCTATGGAGGCGTATTTTCACGGCACGAGTTCGGGTATTGACCCCTTGAGTATATTATTGAATAAACCTTTGCTGTATAACAATTCCAAAGATGTTGTTCCTGTGGATTTGCCAACGGAACAAGCGGATAGCAAACATGTTTTATTTTTGCTCAACACTGAAATTGCCAGAAATACAGGTGCTTTGGTGAAGCGTTTCAAAGATTCATGCGAAAACCCGACATTTAAGAAGGTTATGGAAGAAAATCTTGTTGCAGGAAATAACGCATGCATCGAGTCTTTTTTGAATGCTGATTACGATAACTTATACCGCAACTTGAATCTTGTTTGCAATTTTCAATATGAGCACATGAATTATTTAATTCCAGAGAATCTACAAGGCATCATGAAAAGTGGTTTGGATTCTGGAGATTACTTCATGAAAATTTGTGGTTCAGGCGGTGGGGGCTTTATGCTCGGTTTCACGTCAGATTGGGAAAAAACTAAAACCCAATTATCCAGTTACCCTGTGGAGGTTATTTATCGATATTAATTTTTCTTCTGTAACATTTTCATAATCGTGTGCGTCCTACGTACAAATTTAAAAACGATTGATTATGAAAAGTTTAGTTGCTTTATGTTTATTGGCATTCTCGCTTAGTTCTTATGCTTCTTCTGGTTCAAAACCACCAATCACTGATTTGGTTAAAAAAGAATTGAAACGTTCAGATTTGCAAGTTGCCGCCAATGAAAACGCTGTTGTGCTTGTGAGTTTTAAGGTCGATGAAAATGGTCAAGTGCTCATCCAAGAGTCAAATACCAATAATGAGGATTTATGCGAACAAGTTATGCAAATTTTAAATAAAATGGTGCTGCCTGTAAGCAATGCAATTGATGAAGTCTACCAAATGAAATTTGTCTTCCGATGGTTATAATCCAATGGCTTTAGAACTTTTGAGTCTTTTGATTGTCGTTCGTGTTAGTATCGATTTCCTATATTTGCGACATGTACAATCCAACTGACCATCCCATCGAAACCAACCCTTTGTTCGTTCAACGACGAGAAAGGGTTTTTTTGTTGCTCGCTGGTTTGTTTTGGGGCTCCTTGGTGATGCTCAATATTTTAGGCACATCGCGCTTCATTAATCTGTCGGAATACATCGGTTTGTCTGAATCTTCGAGTATCCAATTTGTATTAGCAGTTGGTGTTTTACCTTATCCCATTACTTTTTTGTGTACCGATTTCATCTCCGAACTATACGGTAGAAAACGCGCCAATTTTGTGGTTTGGATTGGTCTGTTTCTAAATCTTTGGGTGCTTTTTATTTTGTGGTTGGGCGGTGCTTTGAATCCCCCTGATTTTGTTGCTGATGGCATTTCAGAGGTTGCACAAAGTTCTGAGTCAATTCCGCGTGAATATGCATTCTATTACATCCGTCATTTGACTTTTGGTGCAACAATAGCTTCTATGATTGCTTATTTGTGTGCACAATTTGTAGATGTTTATATTTTCCATTATCTCAAACAATTGACCAAGGGAAAGAAGCTTTGGTTGCGCAACAACGGCTCCACTTTAATCAGCCAATTGGTGGATACCTCAGCGGTGATTTTGATAACGTATCTCTACACGGATGCTTTGCCTATCAATGAACGCCAAGCAGTTTTTCCTCAATTGATGATGCTAATTGCGAGTGGCTATCTATTTAAGCTTGTCGTGGCGTTATTGGATACGATACCTTTTATATACGGCACAAGATTTCTTAGGAAATATCTCGGCTTGAAAGAAGATTATCCAGCTTGACTCTTCACCAAAATGGCGATATAGGCCAAATAACTGGTCACCAAAACTAGCCCATGCCAACGGTTGATTTTTTTCCAGAAGAATAAGATAATACCCAAGCCAAATGCAATGGCGAGCATCCAAATCATATCAGGATTGATTGTTTTTTCGCTTACTGGAATGGGTGTTATAAAAGCCGTGAGTCCAATAACACAGAGAATATTGAAAATATTGGAACCAATCAAATTACCTATTGAAATGTCAGTTTCTTTTCGAATCGCTGCCATGATGGATGCCGCTAATTCGGGTACAGATGTGCCGAAAGCAATTACTGTTACACCTATAATTCTCTCTTCAATACCGAAATCTTTTGCAACCGTTATCGCGCCTTCAACAAGCCATTTTGAACCGAAGTAGAGCATTACCAATCCAACTAGATTCTTACCGATGGAAAGATAAATATTGGGTACAACCTCACTTTCATCCTTGGGTTTTTTCTTGTTTTTCCGTCTGCTATTTCTGATGATCAGCCATGTGAATATTATCAGCATGAGGAACATCATAAGTCCTTCTATTCTCGATATTTCACCATCAAAAGCCCAGATAAAAAAGAGCATTGATGCGCCGAACATCACGGGCCAGTCTATATTTTTAGAATTAACATCAATAGCCAAAGGAAGGATCAAAACAGTTATGCCAAGTACAAGCGCAATGTTTGCAATATTAGAACCAATGACATTTCCTAAGGCGATTTCTGGAGAATCCATCAGGGCTGCCTTTATGCTCACCATCAATTCAGGTGCTGAGGTGCCAAAAGCAACTACGGTCATACCAATAACCAAAGGAGATAGGCGTAGTTTTTTAGCAATTCCAGAGGCTCCTTGAACCAATATATCGCCACCAAAAATGAGAATAACAAGCCCAATTAAAATTAATACGTAACTCATGTTTGTTCGGGTTTATCAGTTTCTTCAGATTTGGATTGGTTCACTTGTATGTGCTGTTCTAGTGATTGTTTGGTTTGTTGCACCTCTACTTCAATTTGGTCAAGGAGTTTGCCAGGTTGTTTTTCAATATCTTGCACAATTTGATTTACTTGATCACCTAGCTGCAAATCCTGCTTGATGTTATCGCTTGTACTTCGTATTTCTCGTTTGATTTCGTCGGAAGCATGTTGAATCTCACGCATACCTTTCCCTAGTGTGCGCGCCAATCCAGGAATGCTCTTAGAACCAAAAAACATCAAGACGAAGAGCAAGATGACTATTACTTCGAGTCCTCCAACGTTGTTTATGAAAAGTATGTTTGTCATGAGGCCACAAAGTTAGTGAGATTATTGATACTTGAATCTGTTCAACCCAGCCAGTTGATACCTTTTTTTAGCTGATTCAGTGTGTCTATTTCTTTCTCGTTGTGCTCGCGATTGTAAATCCAAGATGCGTTTTCTGGCAATGACATCAATATCGACTCGGTTCGCCCATTGGTTTTAAGCCCAAATGTAGTGCCTCTGTCATAGACCAAATTGAATTCCACGTAGCGCCCTCTTCGGTAATTGCGCCAAGCTATTTCTTCATCTGAGAAAGGCAAATTTCTAAAGGCATCTGCTTGTTTTTTGTAAACTACAGGAAAAAGTCGACCAAGATCCAAAGAAAAATCAAGCAATTGCTCTTTAGAAATAAGCTCGTCGGCCTTCAAATGGTCATAAAAAATCCCTCCAATTCCACGGGTTTCATTGCGATGTGGAATGAAAAAATAGTCATCGGCCCACTGTTTGAATTTTGGATAAAATGAACTGTTGTATTGGTCGCAGACGCCTTTTAGTCCTTGGTGAAACTTGGTAGCATATTCAGGCACTACATAATGAGGTGTCAAATCGATTCCGCCGCCAAACCAATAAACACCAGTATTCAGTTCAAAATAGCGCACATTCATATGTATGATGGGTACGTGTGGATTGTGCGGGTGTAAAACTATGGAAACACCGGTTGCGTAAAATTCATCGCCGTCTAAATTGAGCTGTTTGCGCATCAAATCTGACACTGGTCCATAAACTTCACTGAAATTCACACCGCCTTTTTCGATGAGTGCGCCATGAGACATTATTCGTGTTCTTCCACCGCCACCTTCAGCCCGTTGCCACTTGTCTTCTTGAAATTTTTGCCCTCCATCCAACGCTTCAATGGCCTCACAAATGTGGTCTTGAAGTGATCGAAATTCAGCTGCAATGTGATGTCTATTGCACACGGTTTAACTCCTTAAGTTTGTTGTCCTCATACCGCAAAATGAATACCGTTTTGTTTTCCATGCCATGACCTTCTCCCGAAGACTGGTAATTGAAATAATTGATTACGGCATTGTAATTGGTCATGTTCTTAATGAAATAGTTGCGGATAAAATAATGAGTAGCATCATAGCCTTGAACAGTTAATCTTTCTGGTTCAGCCATAAAACGCGCGCGGTATTGACGTGCAAAATTTGAAAACCCACCTGATGTAGTAATCCATGAGGTAGCTGATGCGTAATGGAAATTAACCATTGATTTTTGCTCTCGGGTCAATTCTTTCCATTCCTCCCATTCTCGCATGCCATATAGCACGATGTTCGGATTGTTCCCGTCACTATTTCTCAATTGAAAACTCAGAAAAGCTTTCCAAAAATCAGTTACATGACTCTTGTTCTTCGAAGGCAAGATAAAAATATTCCGCATCCCCTTTACAAAAGCCCCCTGTAAATTGCCTTTTCCTGATATTTCTTTAACCGTTTGACGATAAGCACCTACGCCAAGTAAATTATTGATTTTGTTTTTTAAGACTTCATAATCGTGGTCGTCTTCAGACAAGCCAGATTTGATAAGAATGATGTTGTCTTTGGCATGTTTTTGAACGATATGTTCTGCCATTCCTTCCATTATTCTCGTATCGGTGGGGATGGCCATAAACACATACGGATTCATTTTCAAAAGTGCTGGAGACATAGGTGTAGGAAGTAGAAGAGGAACTCGATTTTGTTTCGCCCAATTTGCAACAAGTTGTGCAGGTCCATGAAATAGAGGTCCAATGACTAAGTCCCACTGACTCTCGTTCATTTTTTCTAATATGCCTGCTGTTGTTGTTGAATCTGATCTGGTATCAAACAGGGTAACTTGAGCATTCAAGCCCATTTTTCCAAGCGTGTCAAGAGCCATTTTTACACCAGCATAAAACTGAATTGCTGCTCGTGTTCGACCATTGTTTCTCGTTGATTTTCCATATTCAACAGGCAGTAAGACTGCAATTCGTAGGTTATTTTTCTTCTGAAATTGGAAATCATTATCGATTCTTAAGTTTTGCGTTTGCATTGTAACACCTGGGTATGGAGCAGGTACTTGTCGATAGGGCACTTGTTCAACAGCTTCTTTTTTCAAAGGAATTATTAAAAGATCACCTTCTTTGATATTTTGATTTCTTAAATTATTGACTTCCATTAGTGTTTCAACCGGAACCATAAAGCGCTTGGCAATAGAATACAACGTTTCACCTTTCATAACACGATGCTGAACCAATGAGTCTTTAAACAAAACAACAGTTGATGGCTCTCGTACAGGTTCTGGTACAACTTCACTTTGGGTGTTTGTGTTGTTTGGAGAAGTCGGTTGTCCTTTAGAAATCAGCAAAACCTGCCCCACTGAAAGTCCGTTTTTCGCTTCAGGATTTAATTCTAAAAGTTGTTCCTGCGAAATGTTGTATTTTCTTGAAATGCCATAAACAGTTTCTCCTGCGGCAACAACGTGAACTAAGTTTTCAACGACATGTGTTCCCGGTTGCGGTTGGTTATTGGTGTTTGGTTTAACAGGCGATGTGCCGTTTGTAGGAATGTATATCAATTGGCCTACTTTGAGTCCATCGGCAACATTGGGATTGTGCTGAATGATAAGCTCCGCTGAAACTTTGTATGTGTTTTGAAGTCCCCAAAGCGTATTGCCTTGAACCACTTCATGCACGTAAAATGTTTGACCATTTCTAACCTCTGTTTTTGCGTTTTCTGGTTGTGCCAATAAGGTGCCAACCGAAGTCATCAAAAACAATACAATGAACAGGTTTTTCATCTTCATTTTTTTTCAAATATACAATTCACGCAGGGTTTTGCAATTACCGTGCTATTTTTATTCCCACTCAATTGTGGCTGGCGGTTTCGAACTGATATCGTAAGTTACGCGATTGATACCACGCACTTGATTGATGATTTTGTTCGACACCTTAGCCAAGAAATCATAAGGCAAATGACACCAATCAGCAGTCATACCATCGGTAGAGGAAACAGCGCGTAAGGCAACTGCATTTTCATACGTTCTTTCATCGCCCATCACACCAACAGATTGCACTGGGAGAAAAATCGCTCCAGCTTGCCAAACGTCGTTGTATAAATCATCTGACTTCAATTCGTTGATGAAAATGGCGTCCACTTCTTGCAAAATACGCACTTTTTCAGCGGTTACTTCGCCCAAAATGCGAATGCCCAAACCTGGACCTGGGAAAGGATGGCGATTCAAAATTTTATTGTCGATTTGCAAAGCTCTACCCACACGACGCACTTCATCTTTGAAAAGCAAACGCAAAGGTTCAACCACTTGCAATTTCATATAATCTGGTAAACCGCCAACATTGTGGTGCGATTTGATAGTTGCAGATGGCCCGCCACTCACAGAAACAGATTCAATCACATCTGGATAAATTGTGCCTTGCCCCAACCATTTTGCATCTTCTACCAATTTCGATTCTTCGTCAAAAACATCAATGAAGACTTTTCCGATGGCTTTTCTTTTCAATTCGGGATCGGTGAGTCCGCTCAATTCCTTGTAAAATCTTTCAGAAGCATTTACACCTTTCACGTTCAAGCCCATGTCTTTGTAGGACTCCAATACTTGCTCAAATTCATTTTTACGCAACAAACCGTTGTCAACAAAGATGCAATGGAGATTTTTGCCAATGGCTTTGTGTAACAACATGGCCGCAACAGATGAATCCACACCACCAGAAAGACCAAGAATTACGCGGTCGTTGCCTATTTTTTCTTGCAATTCAGCCACGGTTGTCTCGATGAATGAGTCTGGTGTCCAATCCATTTTACAGCCACAAATATCTGCCACAAAATTTTTCAAAAGCACCGTTCCATCCAAAGAATGATACACTTCTGGGTGGAATTGCACGGCATAAGTTTGTTCTCCTTGAATATGATAAGCCGCCACGCGCACGTCGTTGGTGCTGGCGATTATTTCAAAGTCCTCTGGAATTTCGGTAATCGTGTCACCATGCGACATCCAAACTTGCGATCCAGCACCGATGCCTTTCATCAAGATGTTTTCGTTGTTGACCATGGAAAGATTGGCACGACCGTATTCGCGAACATTTGAAGGCGCTACATTGCCTCCAGAAACCTGAGCCATATATTGAGCACCATAACAAACGCCCATCAAGGGTAATTTTCCTTTAATTCCACTCAAATCTGGATTAGGAGACTTGGGGTCGCGCACAGAAAATGGCGAGCCCGATAAAATTACACCTTTCACATTGTCGCCTAGCTCAGGAGATTTGTTCCAAGGATGTATTTCGCAATATACGTTCAACTCGCGTAAACGTCTGGCAATCAATTGTGTGTATTGAGAGCCGAAGTCTAAAATTAAGATCATTTCCAACATGGCGCAAAAGTACAAAGAGAATTGGAGATGATGGAAATTTGACGGGTCTGTTTTTCAAGAAAGTTTGAACAATATTTTTAAAAATTGACAGATTCGAAATTCGAGATTTGAAATTCATAAAAATCTCGAATTTCAAATCT
>DIUF01000043.1:20984-31452 GCA_002422285.1 Flavobacteriales bacterium UBA6165
CGAATGTACTTGATGTGTTCGGGATTTGTACTTGTGAACGATGATGAAGCGGGATTGGGGTAGAGTGTTGATTCAAAAAAATCTAAGTCATCATTTGACAAGATTATATTGCTGTAGCAATTGCTGTTTTGATTTGTTTGATAAAAAGGAACACTAGATGATCTATAACAATTCAAAACAATTGGAAGAAATTCAAAAATGGTTGATTCTTGACTGTAAAGATAGAATCCAGTTTGAAAAATATCCACAGGACCAAACAAGGCAATGTACCATTCAATTCCACCAGCCATGTACAGCATATCACCTGTTTCTGGCAATGTTCCTTGAGCATCTAAACACGGACTTGTTGATATTTGCAAAGTTTCAATTCCAGCAATTGTGATTGGCACCACACTGGTAACAACTGAATAAGCATTCAACGGGTTTTCTCCTTGAAAATCTGTTTGAATACCAAAATCCCAAACATCCCCAACTTGCGGATTTTTATGCCAAATAAATTGTAGGGATCCATTTGATTTACGCAAAAATACGCTGTCGTTTGAGGTGTAATAATACCTCGGATTATGATTGAATATCGACCCTAGACTCGTACTACCATCCTGCTGGGGATAAGCCCATTGTTCAATTGCAGTTACTTTTTGAAAATCTATGCCACCTATGTTTTCTATACCTGCATAAGTAGCATGAACGTAATAATTACCATTAAACCATGTTCCTCCGTAATACCACTCCGCACCCTCTTCAATCCAACCGTTGGGGTTTTGGGAGAAGCTGTTTACCGAAAGAATCATCGCAATTCCAACAAGCAGGGTCTTTTTCATCGTAAAACAATTAATTTTCCAGGATAGAAATTGTGGCTAAGATAATTCTTATCAGGGAATTAGGACGTTTGAAGAAGCTAAAAAGTTGGGAAAATTTATTCGAGATTAAAAAATTCAAAATTCGAGATGTGACATTCGCAGAGCAATGAATCTCGAATTTCAAATCTCAAATTTTTCAATCTCAAATTTTACTCCTTTAAATATTTTTTCACATTTTTCTCTATCCTAGCCAAAGGATTACTCAAGTCATGACGTTCAAATGTTTTCCCTGTAATTTTTTCGTACAACTCGATATAGCGCTCCGTGATGGTGCTCACAAACTCTTCGGTCATTTCTGGAATCGTTTGTCCTTCTAACCCTTGGAAGTTATTTTCAATCAGCCATTCGCGCACAAATTCTTTAGACAATTGGCGTTGTTTTCCAACTGTTGCTTGAATTTCTTCGTAGGTATCGGCATAGAAATAGCGTGAAGAATCTGGCGTATGAATTTCGTCGATGAGGTAGATTTTTCCATCGCGCATTCCGAATTCATATTTCGTATCTACTAAAATCAAACCGCGCTCGGCAGCCATTTCTGTACCGCGTTGAAACAAGGCACGGGTATAATATTCCAATTGCTCGTAGTGCGTTTCTGAGATTAAATTTTGCGCGATAATTTCCTCGCGGCTTATGTCTTCATCGTGTCCTTCCATGGCTTTTGCTGCCGGGGTGATGATGGGCTGTGTGAATTTGTCGTTTTCCTTCATGCCATCAGGCATCGAAACACCACAAATCGTTCTTTTTCCGGCTTTGTATTCGCGCCAAGCATGTCCTGACAAATAACCGCGAATCACCATTTCAATGCGGATGGGCTCACAGGCATATCCAACAGCCACAGATGGGTCTGGAGTTGCCAACAACCAATTCGGACAAATATCGCGTGTGGCTTCCAAAAAATGCGTTGCTACTTGGTTGAGTACCTGTCCTTTGTAAGGAATTCCTTTAGGTAAAATGACATCAAAGGCCGAAATTCTGTCGGAGGCTATCATCACCATTAAATCGTTGTTTATGGTGTAAACATCGCGCACTTTTCCTTTGTAAACAGCTGTTTGTCCTGGAAAATTAAAATCGGTAAAAGTGATTGACTTATTCATTGTTGTCGTTTTTCTTGGGCGTTTTAAGTTGATTTTCTTTTTCTTCGAAGGCTTGAATGATGCGTTTCACCAAGCTGTGGCGAATCACGTCGTTTTGGTTCAATTCAATCACGTCGATGCCTTCAACGTCGCGCAAAGCTTGAATGGCGTAGGACAAGCCTGATTTTTGACGATGCGGTAAATCGACCTGTGTCATATCGCCCGTGATTACAAATTTGGCTGTTCGACCCATACGTGTCAAGAACATTTTGATTTGACTTTCGGTAGCATTTTGCGCTTCATCCAAAATCACGAAGGCTTTGTCTAAAGTTCGACCGCGCATAAAAGCCAAGGGTGCAATTTCGATGACACCATTTTCAATGAATTCTGCGAGTTTTTCTGCGGGAATCATATCGCGTAGGGCATCGTAAAGCGGCATCAAATACGGATCGAGTTTTTCTTTTAAATCTCCAGGAAGAAAGCCCAGATTTTCGCCCGCTTCTACGGCAGGTCGGGTCAAAATAATTCTGCGAATTTCTTTATTTTTCAAGGCACGAACAGCCATGGCTACTGCGGTGTAGGTTTTCCCTGTTCCGGCTGGACCTACGGCAAAAACCATATCATTGTTCAAAACGGCCTCTACCAAACGGCGTTGATTGTGGGTGCGCGCCGTGATTTTCATGCCCGCAACGCCATGAACCAAAATCGTGTTGGCATCCACAGTCATGTGCGGAATTTCATCGGCTTCCAAAATTTGGTCAATGTTGTTTTCGGTGAGTTCGTTGAATTTTTCCGCGTGTTCGAGGATGCGTTCAAATTTCTTTTCAAACAAATCCAAACGCTCATCATCGCCGATTGCCGTGAGCACATTTCCGCGTGCCACAAGTTTCACGCCGGGGAAATATTTCTTGATTTGCGTTAATTTGCTGTTGTTCGAACCAAAAATGAGCAGGGGATCGATGCCTAAGATTTCAAAAACTTTTTCTTTCAAGTGTCTGATTTATAGTGTTTTATTTTTCAAGGCCTGTATTCTTAAAATTAGCCTTAATTTTGTGGCAAATTTAGAAATAATAATCAACCAAAATTTCTTTTTTTCGGCAACATGAGTATCATCACGCTTACTTCAGATATGGGTCACAGAGACTATTACGTTGGCGCGTTGAAAGGCTCGATTTATAAACAATTGCCCGATGCCAATATTGTGGACATCAGCCATGAAGTGAACCCGTTTAATAAATTTGAAGCGGCGTTTTTCTTGAGGAATTGTATGGGCGATTTTCCTGATGAAACCATTCATTTAATTGCCGTTGATGATACCCCAAAGGTAAACATCAATATGCCTTCGCGCCACGATGAATGGCCAGCTGTGATGCGCTATAAAAACCAATATTTTGTTGCCCTCGACAATGGTGTTTTGAGTTTGATTTTGGGTGAAGACGAACCTCAATCCATACACAGAATTACCGAAGCTCTGACCATGCCCAATGTGCTTCAATTTCCAGCTAAAAATATTTTGGCGAAAATTGTTATTCGTTTGGCACAAGGCGAGGCTTTAGACAGCATCGGTGAAGCTATTGATGGTCCAAAACCCATGAATTCTGGCTTGGCTGTGATTGAAGAAAATTTGATCAGAGGCACCGTGATTTACATTGATGTGTATGGCAATTTGATCACCAATATCAGCGAAGAACTGTTCAAAAGCGTGGGAAAAGGAGAGCCATTCACCATGTATTTTAAGAACAGGACGTATTTTATTGATAAGATTTCTGGTACATACAACGAGGTTCAACAAGGCGACCGGGTGGCTGTATTTAATTCAGTTGGTTTGCTGGAAATTGCCATTAATCAAGGTGTGCCGGGGAATGGTGGTGGCGCAAAAGAACTTTTTGGCATGCGCCTGAATGATGTTGTCCGAATTGAATTTACACCCGCTGGCTCAAAAATGAATCTCCAAGAATTGTTCTAGAAAGAGACAATTGTGATTTGATGCGATAAACGAATTCAATGTTTGAATTAAACTATATAATGGGGGTATTAAAAATTTCATGACTCAGGTAAAATTCAACGGGGGAGCGACTCAATTATAGAAGTGAGGATTAAGATTTTTTTCTTTGGAAACCAATTACAAAAAGCGCTTGTCGTTTGAAAACCTCAAGTTTTCTCAACTTTTTGATAATTGGTCCAAAAGAAAAAAATCTCCGAACGGCTTAATTGAGTCTTGACTTTTTGTTTCTTTTGTGTCAAGACAAAAGAAAAGAAATATATAAAGCAAATAACAATGATCACACGCATAGTCAAACTCAACATCGCCGACGCACATATTGCAGATTTCCGAACAACATTTCGCAACAACCACGGGCGTATTGCTGGATTTCCCGGCTGCCACGAAGTGCGTTTGGTGCATGATGTCAAAAATCCAAATATCCATTTCACCATTAGCGTTTGGGATGCCGAATCTGACTTAAACAACTACCGCTATTCTGAAATTTTCGCAGAGATTTGGTCAACGGTTAAACCTTGGTTCCAAGAAAAAGCTGAGGCCTGGAGCACGGAGGAGTTTTGATTCGAAATTCGAGATTGAAAAATTTGAAATTCGAGATTTGACATTTTAATGGCATATAATCTCGAATTTCAAATCTCAAATCTTCTAATCTTCAAATTTCAAATTTGTTAATCTCGAATTTTATAATCTCGAATTTCCCTACCTTTGCACTTCCAATCTTAAAACATTACATAGCATGCAACTGTGGAATACGTATAGCAGAGAGGAAATGGTGGAGCGTTTGCGCGAGAAAAATGTGCAGTTCGTTACAATTTCCTTTTACAAGTATCATCATTTGAGTAATCCTCATTCTTTTCGCGATGAGTTTTTCATCACACTTAATTCCCTCGAGGTTTTGGGTAGAATTTACGTGGCCTATGAAGGCATCAATGCACAGATTTCTGTTCCTACCGAGCGTTTGGATGAATTTCGGGCTGCCCTCGATCATATTGATTGGTTGAAAGGTATTCGTTTGAATTTTGCTGTTGAGGAATCGACTGAATTTCCATTTCTGAAATTGAAAGTAAAGGTTCGAAACAAAATTCTCGCCGATGGTTTGAACGACGATTCATTCGATGTCACCAACAAAGGCAAGCATTTGAGTGCCCAGGAATTCAACGCTTTGACCGATGACCCCAATACAATCTTGGTCGATTTCCGAAACCATTATGAATCTGAAGTGGGACATTTCAAAGGCGCCATCACACCCGATGTGGATACCTTCCGCGATTCTTTGCCAGAAATTGAGGAAACGATTTTGAAAGGCAACGAAGACAAAAATATTGTGATGTATTGTACGGGCGGAATTCGCTGCGAAAAGGCGAGTGCATGGTTCAAACACCGAGGCTTTAAAAATGTACATCAATTGGAAGGCGGAATTATCAAATATGCGCACGATGTGGAACAATTGGGCATCGAGAATAAATTTGTCGGTAAAAACTTTGTGTTCGATGAACGCCGCGCCGAAAAAATATCCGATGATGTGATCGCACAATGCCACCAATGTGGCGAACCTTTTGACGTACATACCAATTGCGCCAACGAAGCGTGCCATTTGTTGTTTATTCAATGTGATTCTTGCAAAGCGCAATTAGACAATTGTTGCTCAAGCGAATGCCAAACGGTGAATGCCTTGCCAGAAGATGTAAAAAAAGAAATGCGCAGGAATCAGTATAACAGCAATGCGATTTTTAAAAAAGGGCGCTCAGAAAAATTGAAATTCAAAAAGCCAAACAATTCACTAAATTTGGCCAATACTCTAAAACAATAAATTATGCTTTTGCAAATTGTGTGGGACGTCAGTCCAGAAATTATTGAAGGTTGGAAAACTCCAAATTATTATGGTCTGCTCTTCGTTACAGGAATTTTTCTGGGCTTCCTTACCATCAAACGCATGTTTAAGAAAGAGGGTGTTGATGAAAAAACACTGGATACATTATTAATTTACGTGGTGATTGCAACCATTTTGGGAGCACGTTTGGGCCATGTTTTTTTCTATGATTGGGCTGATTACAAAGACAATCTCATCGACATTTTTAAAGTTTGGGAAGGCGGTTTGGCCAGTCACGGTGCGGCTATTGCCATTTTGATTGCGCTGTTCATCTTCTCCAAAAAAGTCTCCAAAAAACCATACCTCTGGATTTTGGACAGGGTGGTAGCACCAATTGCTATTGCAGGTTGTTTCATTCGCTTGGGAAATTTGATGAACTCTGAAATTGCTGGTATTCCAACCGATTTACCATGGGCCTTCAGTTTCCCGCGTTATATCAATGACGTAACGGGGCAATATGACGCCACGCCACGCCACCCAACGCAAATCTATGAGGCATTGGGTTATTTGAGCATCTACTTGTTCCTTTTGTTTATGTACTGGAAAAGAGAAGCCCAAAAACGCGAAGGTTTGCTTTTCGGTATCTTCATGATTGGCATCTGGGGTGTGCGTTTCTTCGTTGAATTTGTAAAAGAAGGACAAACTGCCCGCGATTATACCAACGCTTTGAATACGGGACAAATGCTGAGCATTCCCTTTATTTTGGTTGGCGTTTGGTTGGTTGTTAGGGCGATGATGAGGGAGAAACAAGTCGATTAATCAATTCCTCACTTCCAACCTTTTCTCGGTTCGCTGATATTGATTTTCGATGCCGTAGTAGTAATGTCCATTATCAACTGTTGTGGTATCAAATTGGATTTTTTGTCCGCCTTTTCTACAAGTGCCTTGGGCAACGATGTGTTTTTCAGCATTGTTGGCGTTTTGTAGAAAAAAGGTGTATTCCAATGCGTCGTCTGCATCGAAGAAAAAAGTAATTGTGCCGCTAGCCGATGGATATTCGTAAGGAAACAAGCGAATTTCGGGGTTGCGTTTGGCAAATTTAGCGCGTTGTCTGGCTTTGTATCGGTTATTGATGATGAGCAAGAGCACCAAAATCAAGGTTGCCCACAGCACGTAAACTGCGTATTGAAGAAAAATATCCCACCATTCTTGTATCATAACGACATCACTCCTTTCAATGTTGAGGCTTGTTCATATTTTTGAATCACATCATCAGCGGAAAACATCACTTCTTCTATGGAGATGGAAACATAATTGCCCTTGCTTGAAGGTTGAATATTTTGCTTGTTGTCGGTACTGAAAATGTTCAATAACTTGCTGATGGTTTCGTTGTCGTTGGGCATAATGAATTTAAAAAGATAGGTAGATGGCCATTCTTCGTTTTCTAATTTGCTTCGGAGACCGTCGAAAATGGAATTGTTGTTCATGACTTGTTTTGGGTGCACAAAGATAACTCATTTCGAAGCCAATGCTACAAATTTGCTCAAACGCTTTAATTCGTTTTGTAATTCAATTTGCAGCACATCGCGTTCGGTTTGTATGTTTTCTAAACTTGTGTTCATGCCTGATTCGCGCAGCCATTGCAACATTCGCATTGGGTCTGGTTCTTGTGCGATGTTTACTTGTGCGTCGTCAGTGTTGGCATAGATTTTTGACCAAATAATCGCATATTTTAGTTCATGGTTATACCAATGCTCCAAAAGTGTCGCGCTGTCTTGGGCGCATAGTAATGTAACCAAAGCAGTCTTCAATTTTGTTCGGGTATTCTGCAACGCATGAAAGTCATTAGCCCAATTGGCAGAGAAGTTAACTTCAACTTCTGGTATTTTTTTACGCTCTATCGGAATATTGGGATAGCACAATGAAAATGCCTCATGTAATTCCAAAAGTTCCTTGATTTTTTTCTGAATCACCACTGGAATTGGAGCGCGTTGAAAAAAATACTGCTTGATTTGGAAATGCTTTTCTTGATAAACTTCAAAGGGGTCTTCCAAGTTTTCAGGAAAATGTATGCGGGCCAAATCGAGTTGCATCGCTATATTTTTGTGAATGAATAACGTTTGCCGCGGAATTCGAAAAAATACAATCCAGCGTTTAAATCGGAAATGTTCACACGTACATCATCAGGTTTGAGCGTCGCAGTTTTAATCATTTTACCTTGGGCATCATGAATGGCAATAGAAACAACCTGCTCTATGGTTATTCCATCAATTTCGATGTAATCTGAACTCGGATTAGGATAGAGCAAGATATGATTCAATTCAATTTTATCATTGCTTGCAGTAAGACATCCTGGAATATTACCATAATTCTCAATGGCGCTAAATACTTGTTGTTCGATTGTGTAAAAAATAGATTGATTATTGGTTTGATAGCCAATACCCACACCATTATTCATAAACAAAAAGCCAACTTTTCGTATGGTATCGAAATAGGCATCGCTTACCAAACCATAGGCTTCACCGGTGTGACCGAGCATAAATGAACTCCCGGTCAATGCAATATCATTTCCTGGTGTGGAAGTAATTCTATGAATACCCAAACCCCAGCTTCTAAAAAGTCCATAATAGTTATTGCCATTGTTGCCGTTAAATGTCCATTCATTGGCAAATATGGCGTTGCAACTGGCTTCAGATAGCAATGTCACGCCATCGAAAGTGCCCTTATTCATGAGGACCAAGAAAATTTTTGCCAAATCTTGAGCCGAACAACGCAAACCGCCCTGAGGACCAAAACGTCCACCATTAGTGCCTGGAACGTAGCCATCTAAGTTGTTGAAAGTTGGTTGAACGCCTTGAAAATTATCGGCTTGAGGCGTCCAAACACCGTTAGGTTTTCTGTATAAAACAGCTACTTCATCAATGTTTTCTATATTATTCACATTAAATGATGCATCGATACCGAGTGGCTCAAAAATGTTTTGTTTGCAATAGACATCAAAACGCAGTTCAGATACTTTTTCAACGATTGTGCCCAGAATTACATAATTGATGTTCGAATAATTGAAGTAAGTCCCTGGCGTTGTGTTGTTGAATTGCGCAGACACATAATAGGTGCCTCCAACCGTTAAAATAGTGCTTAAATCGGGAATGGGGTTGTTGTTTACCGTTGCGCTTAAGAAGTTGCTATATGTGCTACCATCAATAATCGTGGAGGTATGCGACAACAACATACGTGTGGTGATAGCTGCATTTGGATGGTTCGGATTTTGAACGCTAAATCCCAAAATATTGCTGATGTCTTCATCTAAATCAAGCAAATTCTGCTCCACCAATTGCATCACAGCAATAGCGGTAATGGTTTTAGAAATACTGGCAATTCTATATTTGGAATCCAAAGTCATGTCGATGTTTCTTGCCAAATCTGATTTGCCAATGGCGATATTTTCAATAATTCCGTTTTGACAAAAAACAACTAAGGAACCGCCCATCATGTCGTTGTTTTGCGCGATGGTGTTGAATTGATTACTCAGGGTTTGGGAAAATCCATTATGACCAAAAACCAAAAGGAAAACGGTAAAGTAAATCTTGCTCATCTTGGTCTAGTTTCAAGCGTTTATTACCAAGCAAATAATGGTCTGCTCGACATTAGTTCATTGATCCTGTTTTTATTCTTCGCAATTACTTCAACGTTGGAACTGTTCATCAAAACTTCATCGATAATTTGTACGAATGTTGGAATCAAATCTTCTTGTACGCCACGTGAAGTAAGGGCCGCGGTTCCCAAACGGATACCTGAGGTCACAAATGGTGATTCGGTATCAAATGGAACCATATTTTTGTTTACGGTTATATCTGCTAAGCCAAGCGTAAGTTCAGCTTCTTTACCAGTGATACCTTTACCACGAAGGTCAACCAGCATGGAGTGATTAATCGTTCCTCCTGAAACAATTTTATATCCACGAGCCACCAATTCATTGGCCATCACCGAGGCATTTTTCTGCACCTGCTTCATGTATTCGGTGTATTCTGGCTTCAAAGCTTCACCAAAAGCCACAGCCTTAGCAGCAATCACGTGTTCCAATGGACCACCTTGTGTGCCTGGGAAAACCGCTGCATCCAACAAAGCTCCCATCGATTTTGGGTTGCCATTGTTCCATTTCAATTCCCACGGATTATCGAAGTTTTTCCCCATCATGATGATGCCTCCTCTTGGTCCACGCAATGTTTTGTGGGTAGTAGAAGTCACGATATGACAATGCTGCAAGGGGTCGTTCAACAATTTCGTAGCAATCAATCCAGCAGGGTGCGAAATATCAGCCAAAATCAAAGCACCGATTTCATCAGCAACACTGCGAATGGCAGCATAATCCCAATCGCGACTGTAAGCAGAAGCCCCGCAAATAATCATTTTTGGACGCTCTTTCAAGGCTGTTTCACGCAGTTGATCATAGTCAATTAGACCACTGTCTTCGCGAACGCCATAAAAAAACGGTTGGTATAATTTTCCAGAAAAATTCACAGGTGAACCNNAAACAAGCCAAGAAAACTGCTGCATTGGCTTGCGCACCTGAGTGAGGCTGCACGTTTGCCCATTCTGCACCAAATAGTTTCTTCAAACGGTCTATGGCTTCTTGCTCCACTTTGTCAACCACTTCGCAACCACCATAATAGCGCTTTCCGGGATAACCTTCGGCGTATTTGTTGGTTAAAACGGAACCCAT
>DIUF01000052.1:0-5595 GCA_002422285.1 Flavobacteriales bacterium UBA6165
CCAACTTCATGAGCGAATGTTTGGTTCTAGGCGCTGTTGATGGGGAAGATGTGTTTTTGTTGGAAGGAGAGGGAGAGAATGGGTTGAGGGTGGGGTAGGATAAAAATTTTTCTATTTTTGTTTGTTTTATTGTCAAAACTTTGATTAGTTTTGTTGCAAACAGAGCTTGGTTTGGTTATTAGTAATTGAGTTGAAAAGTATTTTGAGTTGATCAATTTTGAGAGCAACTACGTGCTAATTTCGAAACAATTTAATTGCTGTTTTTCAAACACTGCGAATTAAAGAAAATATAATGCTTATGGGAATATTAGAAAAATTAAATAAGGACTTGGATTACGCTGTAGGAGAAGTTTGGATTAATATTGATAAAAACATAAAATTTACTATCACAGAAATTGATCATTCACTTGTGACATTAGATGATGGTTTAAGAAAATTAAGTTCAGTTGAACATATGAATAAAACGCTTTGGAATCATTTGGTGGGTATTGGCGTTTATAAAAAAGTTATTCTTTAAACACACAGAATCAACAACTAGAGGATTGATGGAGTTATTGGAAAAAATATCATACGAAGAAGTTTTTGGGAATAAATTTGTTGTTCGTTTTCCTGATGTCATGAAGGTGATGGGTAATTATGTAAAATTTTTCTAAAACAAGATTTATATTACATTTGTCCGTAGTTTTGTCCGTGTACGTAAAACCGTCCGTAATAATGGCAACAATTAATTTTTATCTCGACAAACCCGATAAGAAAGGGCTTGCTCCTATTCATTTAAGGATTAACTGTTCTGGCACACAAATTAAATTGGCGACAGGACAAAAGATTGACCCAGAGCTTTTTGACAAGAAAAGACAACGGGTTAAAGGGATCACAATTGAAGCGACTGAAACTAATCACTATTTGAGTTTCCTGCATGACAGGGCTGACGAGCTTTTACATCATTCAAACAAAAAAACGTTTTCACAAGACGAAATCAAAGATGTACTAAATCAACATATTGACGGGTACAGAGAAAATCACACTGTTAATATTGTAAAGGAACAGATTTCACTGTACGGAAAGCCGTTTACATTTATAGACTTGTTTGCTGGCGCAGGTGGATTTAGTGAAGGGTTTTTACAAGCAGAAGTTCATAATAAATTCTTTGACTTCGTTGCAGCAAGTGATATAAATGAAAATTGTGAGCTTACCCACATAGTAAGATACAATCATCAACTTGGATTGAATGCGGAATTTTTAAAACAAGACATCACAGAACCAGATTTTTTAGACAACTTACTAGGAAAGATAGGGAACAAAAAAATTGATGTGGTTTGTGGTGGACCACCTTGCCAGAGTTTCAGTCTAGCAGGTAAGAGAAAGAAGTTTGATAAAAAGGATGATTTGTTCTCACATTATCTTGAGGTAATTAAAATATTGCAGCCGAAGTACTTTGTAATGGAGAATGTAAAAGGTATTCTTACAAAGGAAAACGGAAAAATCAAAGATTTAATCATTCAGGAAATCAATTCTATAGTTGACATTAAAGAAATTCCCGTTTTAGTTTCATTTATTAGAAAATTGAAATCTGAAAAGAATAGCTTTTTACTTGAAAGCATTATAAAACGAGTTGAAATTGAAAAATTAAGGGATTCTGAGATTGAAACAGGTCGAGAAGAATTTATTCGATTTGTAGATAACAGATTCAAGCAGCTCACACCTAAAATCGTAGATTATAAAACCAGTAAAACTGATTCACGGATTAATACAATCAGACACGGTTTCAATATACTTGCTAGAACAAAAGAATGGGAAAAGTTAAAACGAGATATCATTAAAGAAAAAGACCACTGCAATATTGATAATGACACATTTGTAGAAACATTCACAACTTTTCTAACACATATCAGCTCTGAAAGTGTAATCAACCAGATTGAACTTTCTTTTGATCAACTAGAAGTTTCAGACAATTATAAAAAGGACTGTTCTGATATTATTACTGCACTTACAATTTACACGAATTCGTTTGATGAAACCGTAGAGATTCTATTTAACCTCTGCTCTGAAAAGGAGAAATCTCAACTCAAGAAAATTCTCGACAGTATTCGGCTTTATAAAATCGAAAAACCATTTGTGGCAAACGCTTCATATTATGGGGTTCCACAAAATCGTGAACGTGTTCTTTTTATAGGTTGCAGAAAAGACCAGAAATTTATATCTGAAATACCACCAACCGTAAGGGAAAATGAAAAAGTAACTGTTTTTGAAGCTTTATACGACCTTGATTTTATTGGTAACAATCAAGAAGCACACCATTATGAACTAGTTGATATTTCAAAACAATTCAACGGAACAGCCGAAAAAATGAAAAGCCTTCTGAAGAAAAGGTCTATTGACGGAAGAGAAAACCCTAATACTGGAAAATCATTCGCAGAATGGTCTAGAGAAGGTCGGTTAATTGAAAGGTATCAACCCAAAACAAAACCTTTTTACGTGAAAAATTTTGATGGGCTTCAAAAGGGTGAAAAATATTTTGACATTCTAAATAATCATAAAACAAGCAATCAAAATGATGATGTAATCAAACGTCTGGGT
Source organism: Flavobacteriales bacterium UBA6165 (assembly GCA_002422285.1). Taxonomy (GTDB): domain Bacteria; phylum Bacteroidota; class Bacteroidia; order Flavobacteriales_D; family Crocinitomicaceae; genus UBA6165. The sequence goes on from DIUF01000052.1 coordinate 2,578, forward strand.
ATTATTCTTAAAAACGGGGATTATAAAAAGGCTCAATGTCAAATAGATGAATGCGGATTAACATCAAATAAAAGAAATTATAACGTACTAAAACCGGATAAACAATCATCGACAATAATGACAATCGCTGATGATTATATTCATTACAATTCACCAAGAGCATTGACTGTTCGTGAAATGGCTAGACTTCAATCATTTGATGATACATTTGTGTTTCAAGGGAAGCGTTCAACTGGTGGTAATAATAGAAAGACAGATGTTCCGCAATATACTTTGGTTGGGAATGCTGTACCACCATTATTGGCAAGAGCAATTGCCACAGAGATTTTAAAAAACATTAAATGAGAGTACTTACAGAAGCAGAACAGTCAAAAATTAAAATCCTGACCAAGAATCAGATTCCTCTTTGTCTGATTGAGCCAACTGAAACTGGTCTAAAGAAGTCAATTATGGATGCTACGGGTTCAGTACGTAGCTTTTTGAAAAACAATAATATTCATGATTACGATATTCAAGGACAAGGCCCTGAAAACAAAATTCAAATAGATGCAATCATTTACCAAGACTTTCAAGTAATTCATTCGATCGCTTCATTGTACAGACCTCAAACAAAAAAAGGAGACCCAAGAATATGGTTTTCTGGACTTACTAAAATTGCAAATCCAAATGATTTGATTACAATGATTTTTTATTCGGGCTCTTTTCATATTTTCAATTTGACGCAATTGAACGTTGAGGCATTATTGAACTCGAACCTTATAAATCCGCTAAAAGAGTTGATTTCAGAAATCAGCGGTAAAGCCAATGAAGTTGCATTTGAATTATTGGCAATGTTGAGAAAAGTTGCCAGTGCTGGACCTATTCCCTCAATGGTTGCGGCAGACACCTCTGTCGGAAGAACTCTAGAGACAGCCTTGGGTATTGACATCAATTCTTCAAAACAACCCGACTACAAAGGGATAGAACTAAAATCATTCAGAAGTAGTCGAACAAACCGGAAGAACTTATTTGCACAAGTTCCGGAATGGTCTTTAAGTCAATTTAAAAGTTCAGCAGAAATACTAGATGCATTCGGCTATCAACGTGAAGAAGATTTCAAACTATATTGCACCGTTTCAGCAATTACAAGAAACTCTCAAGGATTAGCATTAAGGCTAGACTCGGATATAAAGCACCTCATTGAGAACTCAGACAAACCGGAAATTGGTGATTTTGTCATATGGTCTTTAAACACATTGCACAATAGGCTCTTAGAAAAGCATAAAGAAACATTTTGGGTTGAAGCAGCAAGCACCTACATTGACGGAAGAGAGTATTTTCAGTATTCTTTTGTAGAACACACTAAAAAACCAATTACAACACAATTTGATATTCTGGTTGATCAAGGTATAATTACTCTTGACCATTTGATTAAGAGTAATTCAAACGGAAAAGTAGTTGAAAAAGGGCCAATATTTAAAATCAAGCCCAAAGGAATTGAACTATTGTTTCCACCTAGTGTCTCCTATAGTTTATTGTAATTGATAATTAAACAAGATTATGCCGATTATTCTTGCCACCCAAACCACCCACCTCCGTCCAAACATCACCGTCGAAACCATCATCATCACCAATCCCAACCAACCCCCAAAAACCCTCTACGTTTACAACTACAAAGGTGTTCATTACCGCGTTTTCTCTACCCAAAAACACTTGGAAAATTTCCTCCAAAACATCCCCACGCCCATCCTCGCCGAATTCACCAACGAATCTGCTTTGGATAGTTTTTTAACAAAGTTTTAGTGAGATTTTGCTTGTTAAGTGCTTAGGATTAGAAGATGTCTTTAGCCTCATTAATCAATCGTGACCGCCGCGGATTGTTGTAGAATTTTTCGCTGAATTTTACGAATTAGTGATGCCATTATTTGGGTTTTATTGCTCTATTATGGCCCTTGCAAATCCATTATAGCTTGTGCCGATGAATTCCAAAATGTACATGCCCTTATTCAAATTGCTTAAATCTATTTGGAACGGTAATCCTGCCTGTTGTGGTATGTCTGTAATTCGGACAGTTTGCACCAATTGACCACTGGTGTTTCGAACATGAACATAAAGCAAATCATTGTTGTTAGATCCTAAATCTATAAAGAAAACACCGGTGCTCGGGTTGGGATGCAATGTTATCATGTTTTCACCGAAATGATTCAAGCTACCGCAGATCTCTACCAGTAATGGTTCAGAGGCGCTATTTGTGCAATTGTTGCCATCCGTATAGGTATATGTAATGGTAAACTCGCCAACAGCATTTGGCGTGAAAATGCCACCACTCACGCTAGTTCCTGAATAAACGCCTCCGGCAGGAGATCCTCCGCTGAGCACAATGGGGGGGTGATTAAAACACAGCGGATTAAAAGGTGTTAACGCTACACTGGGTGCAGTGTTCACGTTGATGATGCCATTTGTGGTTTGAACACAGCCATAGTCATCAGTTACTGTATAGCTTATAGTTTGGGTGCCCACTGAAGGGTCAAATTGATTGTTTGCAACACCTGTGCCGCTGTATGTGCCACCTGAAGGAACGCCTTGATTTAAATTGATAAGCGCATTGTTAGAGCACAAGGTTGGCAAATTGTTTAATGTTGCACCGTTTGGGCTACATAAAACTTCCATTGAGTATGCTTGTGTTCCTTCACAGCCACTAGCGTCGGTAACTGTTATTGAAAAATTGAAGTTCCCCGTTTCGGCTGGTGTGCCAGACAATGTTCCGTTTGATAGTAAGTTCAAGCCCATTGGAAGCACCCCTGCTGATATAGCATAAGTGACGTTTCCTAGTCCGCCAGATTGAGAAAAGTTTTGGTTGAATGGCAATCCTGCATAAGCCTGATTCAAACTGGCGGGAGACACGTTTAATGTGGGACATACATAGGGGCTATGCACGAAATTGTCGATGCCTATGTAATCGGAATTGGTGCCACTAGGTCCGCCATTGGTTACAAAGTAACGAAAGGCTAATCTTCCTGATGTTGGGGCGGCTAGTCC
>DIUF01000052.1:5613-6485 GCA_002422285.1 Flavobacteriales bacterium UBA6165
TTAAGGCGGTTGTACCCACATCGGCGCTGGCTCCGTTGGTGCTCATGCGCAATTGTAAACGATCTGCCCACATATTGTCGGATGAGGTTCTGGAATAAAAAGTAATTACGTCACCATTTCTTAAAGTCAAATTGGGGGTGATGAGCCAATTGCTAATGGTTCCTACACCAGCGGTATTATTAAAATTTGCGCCAACATAAGAGTTTGTAGCGCCGTTGAATGCCGGAAAAGCATCTGGGTTGCCCTGAAACCAACTAGATGTTCCGATTGGGGAACTGTTGTTTTGTTGGACCCATCCAGCTGCGGGCAAGTTTGTGATATTGTCAAAGTTTTCAGTGAGTTGGGCCACCGTTGGATTTACGAACAAGCATGTTGTCCCTAATAACCCAATCCATCGTGCAGAAAAAAATAGTGCTTGCATCATAACAGTATCAATTTAGTTTGGGCTAAATTTACAATACATTTTTTAGCAAGATGAGTTTTAGCGTTTTTTTAGCAGGGTGATTGAACAAAAAACAGGTAAAATCAAGAGTTTGCTATATCTCAAAAGTGAATGAGAACAGCATTTGTTTCTTTCATATTTGATTCTTCCTTTTTGTGAAAGGAAAGTTAATTGGCCCCGCTTTGTAGCAAAACCTGATACCTCGAAGCATGAATTTTGTGGCTTTCTCGTGCCGATAGCTCAATGAATAGATTTACTTCTAAATTCCTAGTTCCCTCTTCTGCTCCTCAGTCAACACCGCTGGTGCGTCAATCATTACATCTCTACCGCGGTTGTTTTTTGGGAAAGCGATAAACTCGCGGATGGATTCTGCGCCGCTCATGGTGGCTACCAACCTGTCGAGACCGAAGGCGATGCCGCCGTGGGGTGG
>DIUF01000052.1:6637-7419 GCA_002422285.1 Flavobacteriales bacterium UBA6165
TGGCTGTCTTCGTCGAATTCCAAAAGCGGGAAATCGAGCACCCAAAGCGGTTTGAAAACCTCTGGATTGCGCAAGCCCAATTCGCCAGCCACATGCAAACGCAATTCGTTCATTTGCTTGCGCACGGCATCCAAATCGCCCGAAAGCACCAGCATCAAATCGCCTGCTTGGGCACCTGCTTTTTCGCCCCAAGCTTTTAGTGTGGCCTCATCGTAGAACTTATCTACTGAAGATTTCACCGAACCATCTGTATTGAATTTCACATAAACCAAACCTTTGGCGCCAATTTGAGGGCGTTTCACCCAATCGGTTAAGGCGTCCAATTGTTTGCGGGTATATTCTGATGCTCCCGGCGCCACAATACCAATCACAGCTTCTGCTTGGTCAAACACCACAAAATCTTTTCCGCCCGTTAGTTCTTTCAAATAAGCAAACTCCATATCAAAACGAATATCTGGCTTGTCCGAACCATAGCGCTGCATGGCTTCTGCGTAGGTCATTCTCGGGAAATCGCCCAATTCAATGCCTTTCACTGTTTTAAACAAATGTTTGATCAAGCCCTCGAAAGTGTTCAGGATGTCTTCTTGTTCCACAAAAGCCATTTCACAGTCTATTTGGGTAAACTCAGGCTGGCGGTCGGCACGTAAATCCTCGTCGCGGAAACATTTCACAATCTGATAATAGCGGTCCATGCCTGCTACCATCAACAATTGCTTGAAGGTTTGTGGCGATTGCGGAAGGGCATAAAATTCACCTTCGTTCATGCGGCTTGGCACCACAAA
>DIUF01000047.1 GCA_002422285.1 Flavobacteriales bacterium UBA6165
TTGCGTGATTATTGTTTGAATACTTTGAAAATGAAGGAAAATCGCTTTAATCGTTATTTGCGCCTGAAGCCTCTTTTCATCAGTTCAGATTTGTTGATAGGCCAATTGGGTAAAACAAAATCTGTGGAGAAAGAACTCGAGAAGATGGCAAAAAAGAACAAAATGAGTCTTGTTGGTTTGGAATCAGTGGAATATCAATTTGAGGTGATTTCCAAAATGCCAGTTGAGGTTGGTTTTGCTCAGCTTGTTGCTGGTCTTGGCGATGAATTAGCTGAGTTTCATAAAATGATGCGCATCTACCAAAAAGAGGATTTAGACGAACTTTATCGTTTGACAGTGGAAAGTGATAGCGATATGCCTGGGTTCGTTGATTTGCTATTGAATACCAGAAATAAAAATTGGATTCCTGTAATTCAAGGACTTACAGCCGAACAAGCTGTTTTTATCGCTGTTGGTGCAGCACATTTACCGGGTGATTTAGGTGTAATCAATTTGCTTAAACAACAGGGATATACTTTGACACCTATAAGGTGACGGTTCTAAATTCAATTCATGGAATTATGAAGAGCATAGGGCTTATTCTGACTTTCTGCATTTTTTCTATATGCGGTTCTTTTTCACAAAATACATTAAGCCCGAACAATTCTTCGTCAGCAGATATTTTGAATGAAATACCGAATCGATATTCTGAGGTTTGCTCTTTATTGGCTGGCACTTGGCGAGTCACAGACCTTGATTTTTTAGATTATTTGGAAAGTTTACCTGAAGACGAAAGAGCAACTTTTTTCGCTTACAAAGACATGTTTGAAGCGTATATAAAAACGACTGTTTATACCTTTAACAAAGATGGCTCTTTCAGCACAAGCCAAATATTGTTTGGTGTTGAAGACTTTTCTGAGGGTACTTGGACTTTAAGCGATGATGAATCCACATTAACTACCTCGACGGATCATAGAAAAACTGACATGTTCATCGTACAGATTTCCGATAGTGTCTTGATGATGAATGTTATTGTGGATGGGCATACAGTTTCTTTTGCTTGTGCGAAGTCCTCATACCAGATGGCTGATGATGACAGCGAGATCCGAAAGAAGTTTGTTGGCTTATGGAAAGCATCAGAAGCCAGTATTTCTTTGGTTTCAGAAAACGCAACAGAAGAGAAGCGACAAGATTTCGAATCTTTTCACCCTTTTTTGGTAGAGTCATTCAAGTCAATGGAAATGACGCTGAATGATGATGGTAACATGACAATATCTTACAGCTTTATTGGTGAAGATCGCTTTGTGGAGGGTTCTTGGAATGTGACTATTAATGGAGATACATTTTTTTCAAAAATGAGCACTGGCCCGGATGATGTTTGGTTTGTTGAAGAAATCTCCGAAAACCGTTTGTCTCTGCGTGTTTCCTCTTCACACCACAATGTTTTTATGGTTTATTTGAAAGTTGAGAATTGATTGTTCGGTTTGGCTTTACTGTGAAACAAGGAAACCTTATTTCGAAAAGCATTTCTTGATTTTTTACAGCGGATCATCACTTTGTTTAAATTATTGATAACTTCGTGTATGTTGTTAAGACGCCTTTTTCTGTTTGCAATACCAGCCTACGCCTTGTTGCTGAGTGGGGTTGTAATGCGACAAGAACAAATAAATACTATTGAATTTCTTCTGCTTACTTGGGCAACAATTTCCGGAATTCTAATCGTTTATCGATACAACGACTTTGCGTGTGGCTTCTCCTCTTCATGGCAGCCCGTTTTGTCATTTTTTAGTCGTTGGTCAAACACGATTTTGGTGGCACAATTCTTCTTAATAGGCATTCCCTTGAGTTGGTTTTATCTCAACGAATTTCAGTTCTTTGTTTTGGCAATAGCGGGCATTTTAGGGATAGCCTATGCTGTAAAATTTCAATGGGGCGCTTTGTCTTGGTTTCCCAAAAGGAAATTTCCAATAAAAAACATACTCATCGGTTGTGTNNGCACAGGTTTTTGTGGGCAGCATAATTCGAGACGTTCCAGATGCAGCTGTTGACTTGACAAGAAAATCATTGAGTTTGCCTATTTTGGTTGGGGCTAAAACGGCTCTTGTATTGCTGCATGTTTTTAATGTTTTGGGATTCCTCTTTGTGTTTATGCTGCCTGAAGCCGATACTGGTTTGCTTTATATTGTCTTTTTGCCCGTTATGATTTGGCGCTTTTTCGTTTTGTTGCTTATTCAGTTGAACCCAAATAACACAATTTGGACACAATGGGCCAATTTATACACCTGCTTGATTATCTTCGTAACTATTTTAATATATGTTTAAATGGAGTCGATCAACAATATATCACCTTTGCTTTGGAGCTTGATAATTCTCGGCTCAGCATCTGTTTTTGTGGTTGTTTGGCTGCTCGATGCTATGACCCACGCCAAAATTGCAGGTGAGGATTTAACTGATAAAGAATTGCAGGTGCATCGCAACATTTTGGCTGCATCAATGGTGATGGAGGCCTCATTGGTTGGGATGTATTGGTTTCCTATACTTATGCTTCCTTTGTTTATTGCGGCATTCTTAACGCGATTTGTGCAAGAATTTATTGACGAATTGCATTTTCATACAGAACGTTGCTCGCCTTACGAATCGACACTACACCAAGCGATGTGGATCAGTGTTTTGACCAAAACAGCAGCTATGTTTATTTGGGGGTTTTTTACCAGTTTTCATGGAATTCTAGATCTACCGTGGTACATGTTTCTTTGGGCGGGATTGGTCTTCGCAAGTATGTCGGTGATTAGTTTTTTTGAGTGGAGGAGGTAGAGAGGCTATTGGCTTCTGGCGGCTAGCTTCTGGCGGCTAGCTGATCGCAGGATGCACTTTGTCAAAATTGTCTGCCAGTGATCTTTCAATTTTTAGTTAGCAACAAAAGCTTCGATTGTCTATTCATTCATCCCCAAACAATCCACCACCTGCTTAAACTTTGAGCGAATTTCATCTTCTGCTTTGAAGTTTTGCAAAAGTGTTTCAGCAAAATAGGTCAAGATGTTTCCTTGTTTTAGTGTGCTTTCATCGAATTTGCTTTCTGCCTCCAATTCAGAAATTGAACAGCTTTTTTCAGGGTTTTGGATAGAATAAAAAATCGCACGGTCCAATGAAAGTTCCATCAACCAAATTAATTCCCGATTTGCAAGAAAGAATGCAGGAAGATCATTCAATGAACGCTCTTTATTTTTTACACCCGCCAATCTGTTGTCAGGATTTTTGAGATAGACATGTGCGCGTGTTCTTCGAATTTCCCCAAAGCAGACCGGTTTCAAAGAGGCAATCACTTGTTCCGTGAAGATTTTCGGAAACAGAAAACGCAATCCTTGAAAAGGAGCTATGGGTGCACCTGCTTTTTGTTTAAACCACGCTGTAAATGCGGTTGAATGCGCACTAAAATTGGCCTCATTCGAGGGTTTTTGACTTTCTTCTTTAAAAGCTTCTAGGAGCTGGTGCAAACGGATTTCTTTTCCCTGAAAAGTCAAGCGATAAATGTCTAAATCACTTTCTTCCATTTCCAAACGCGGCGCACCAGGATGGGTCATTTCGGTTTTCAGTTGAAAGGTATAGTTCAATGAATCTTTGCTGCCGGGTCGATATTGAATTCGCATGCGCATAGAAACCTGCTGTTTTTGCAGCAATTTGTCAGGTGTATCGAAGTAAATATCAAAGTAAAAATAAGTGGCGTGTTGATGAAAACCAAAAGTGCCCAGTTCACCGTTTTTTTCAATCAATTGTGCAATGGAATCGTAGTTTGAAAACACAAATTTTCGCTCGCTTTCTGTTTGCCCGGAAAGTAAACTCATCCCGAAGAACCAAACCAGGATGATATGTAAAAAGCGTTTAATTGCCATAGTTTCTAAATCTTCCTTTTGGATGGAACAAACTTTCCGGATTTTTCTCACGTTCAAAGTCATCGATTAAGACACCGTTTTTTATTATTTCTCTGCCCTTAACAGAGACGCTCAAACAAGGGTCGAAAGCAATTGGATGAGGGTCTTGGATTTCAAAAGCAGTTAAAATTGATGCGCGCCGAGATGTCATTTTGTGAAAATACAATTCCGCTACAGGTTTTGGCCAACCTGCCTCTTTGATGATGGTGCGAAGCATTTTTTCGTCGAATAAAGCGATTTTTTCAGCCATCCAATACAAATCTGCATACGTGGCTTCTTTAAAGGGCAGCAACATTTCGTTCAAAGCATGATGGAAATGAATTCTGCCTTTTTTTCGCGTTGCCACATCCCATTCAAAGGCATTCACCAATCCTGCTTTGAAATCATTTGGTAAAACGCTTATTTGCACGCCCATCGAGGTGCCTAAATCTGAAAAAACAGCTGAGATTTGATAATCTCGATTGCCTTTGTGCAGATTTGTGAGCAAGGTGTTTTGTTCTCGAGTGTCCCAATTTCCAATCCAAATATGGGCCAATAGTGCCGCCCGCAATTCAATTCGTTTGGGATTGTTGAATATGTTGGGGCAAAATGAGCCCAAGCGTTTTACTCTGTCAGGACGTGCTTCAACTGCGCACTTCACAAAACAAGCATATTCCATTCCTAAATAAGGTATAAGCGCTTTGTTTTTCTGAATCATGGCCGTGTCTACAAGTCCGGTTTTTGAGATAAATGGCTTTAAATCAAAACTATAAATACCTTTTAGGCTGTCTGCGAGTTGAGCTACATGCTTCATGTTTCCTCCGTCTTCAAAAACCAAAATCAACTTGTCTTGACCATAAAAATAGGGGTGGTCGGTGTCGTATCCTAGGGCAGAAAAAATTCGCGAACCTACTACGTCGGTATGAACTTCATCGCCCCATTTTAATGACCACTCATTATCGTAATCTGTGTCAAGTGCCCTGATTTTTGGTGCCGAACCGCTGTAGCTTAAACTCTTGTATAATACAACAAGCTCTTTCTTTGGTTTGATCTTTTTAAGTTTCGCTAAATCATCAAAACGCGATAACATTAGTTCTTTTGTTTCCACATAATTCCAATACGGACTATTAACGCCCTCTTTGTGAACATGGG
>DIUF01000090.1 GCA_002422285.1 Flavobacteriales bacterium UBA6165
CGCACCGCCGAACTCACTTTGTTAACGTGTTGTCCGCCGGCGCCACTACTCCTCATGGCTTGATACGCAATGTCTGCATCGTTCACCGTTTTTTCCTCCAATTGTTCCATGGCAAAAATCCCAATAAACCAATTTTTGCGCTGCTTCGTAAGGTTGAACGCGCTTTTGCCAATCCATTGAATGGTGCCCAACCAAGTGCTCAGAAATTCAGTGAGGTCTTTTCCTGAAAACAAGACCAAAACGGAGGCAATTGTGCCATTTTCTGGTCCGGGTTCTTTGTGTAAAACCTCTGCTTCAATTCCTTTTTGCGTGGCGTCGTTCAAGATTTTTTTCAAAACCTGAGCCACCACCCAAGTGCATTCTGCTGGGCCTTGTCCTGCTGATATTTGTACTAACTTTTTCATCATCTAGCCATTCTTACAATTTTTGGAGTGAATGTGCCCATCACATCCACCAATTCATTTTGCAAAGCCATCACCGTTTTGATGTTTTTGTAGGCGTCTGGCGCTTCTTCAACGTTGCCTCCAATCAGCTGAACATCGTGTTCGAGTAGGGCTTTTTTCAAATCACTTGGCTTGATATTGCTTTTGCATTGCGAGCGCGACATCAATCGTCCAGCACCGTGTGATGCCGAATTCAAACCCAAGGGATTTCCCTTTCCTCTTACAATGTAGCCAGGCGCCGTCATTGAACCAGGAATAATTCCCAATACACCTTCTTGCGCTGGCGTTGCTCCTTTGCGGTGTACAACACATTCCTTGCCATTCACCAACTCTTTCCAAGCGAAATTGTGGTGATTTTCAATGTTCAACACAACTCTATGACCCAAGGCTTTTGCAATGCGTCGGTGAATATCGTCATGACAAGCTTTGGCATAATCTCCAGCCAAATTCATCGACAACCAATATTCTTGCCCATCGTGCGTATCCAAATCGAGCCAAGCCAAATGTTGCACATGTCGCGGTAAAGGACATTGTTTAGTCGCCAAATGCGAGTAATGCATGGCAATCGAAGCTCCCAATCCTCTGGAACCACTGTGTGAAAGCACCGCCAAGTAAGTCCCTTTTTCAATTTTCCATTCGGGCAACACTTCGTTGAGTTCAACAACACCAAATTCCACAAAATGATTGCCTCCGCCTGATGAGCCCAATTGCTTGTAAGCTTTGCCCAAAAGACTTTTCAACTGCGGAATTTCTTGAAATTCTTTGCGTTCAAAGATTTCATGATCCGATTTCACATCTTGCACTTCATTCATGCCAAATCGCGTATGGTCGCGCAAAATTCCTTGAAGCATAAAGTCTTTTCCCTTCAAAAAACCTGCTGGCAAATCGAATACGGACAAACTCATTCTGCAACCAATATCCACACCTACGCCATAGGGAATAACGGCATTTTCAGTTGCCAAAACTCCGCCAATGGGCAGACCATAACCGTAATGTGCATCTGGCATCAAAGCACCTTGAACAGCAATGGGTAGTTTTAAAGAGTCATAAAATTGAAATTTTGCCTTTTCATCAATTTCATTTTCACCAAACAACTCAAATGGAACCCGCGATGTTCTCAATTCATGTCTTCTTAACTCAAGCGGTGCAATCAAACTTTCAGAAACCTTGCCCCAAATTGGGTGTCCTGCGAATTTTTCTGGCGTATTAAAAACATCTGATAGCTCAACTAAAACACTTTCTTTTTTTTCTTTTTTTCTAAATCTGCTGATTTGCCCCAAGGCAATATTAACAGCATTTGTTTGCGGGAAGCCCAATTTTATTATGTCCTTCCCTGTGAGATTCTTTCCCATGATAAATTGATTAATTTCTAAATCGAATGGGAAATTTACTTTCCGATTCACATTTTTGATTTTCTCAGGTCAGGGTAATTTTGGCAAGAGCCAAAAAAAAGACCCGAGAGAAAATTCTTCGGGTCTTTCATATTTCGAGATGTAAATATCTAGGAATGAAAAAGTCCACGAAGAAAAGCCGCACCACGTCCCGCTGGCACTAAGCTTCTAAGATTCATTCTACTTTGCATTTTCTTCGTTTTTAATGGATTTACAATAAATTCAGTGCAAAGATGCTGCGTTTTTTTCTATAATTCCAAATTTTTCTGTCAGATTAACAACTATTTTACAGACTTCTTGTATCTTCGCACCCCTAAAAGTGTAAACAAATGATTACTATTGGTAAAATACGTGAAAAATCTGGTCTCTTGATCATTGTGATTGGCGGCGCATTGTTGTTATTTATTCTCGGAGAAGCAGTTCGTTCCATGGGTGGTTTTGGACCATCTGTCCCTCCTCGTGGAGAGGCTTATGGAAAGCCTTTGGATGAGGCCAAATTGAACGAGTACACTGAGTTGTTTGTGAGTAACTCTCAAAGAAATGCTATGCAACAGGGTAGAGAGTTTACTGAGCAAGACCAGCAACAAGCAGAAGATGCTGCATATAATGAAGTTTTGAGATTGACTTTACTTGGTCGCGAATTTGAAGCTCTTGGTATAGCAGTAAGTGATGCTGAAATTGATGCTTTTATTTTCGGAACCGACGGTGCAAAGCAAAGCGAAAGTATCATGCGCTTCTTCCCTTCTGTGGATGGCGGCTTTGATGAACAAGGCTTTAATGACTTTTTGGCTCAAGCTGAACAAAACGTGGTTGACCCTCAATCGGGTTTTAGCTATAAAGAGTTTTATGATGAGCAAATTAGAGGTCAAATCAGAAATGAGCGCGAGGCTGATAAGTATGTAGCATTGTTGCAATACGGAACTTATGTTACCACTTTTGAAGCAGAGCAAGATTTTTTAGCGGAGAATGAGGTTTTGAGTGTGTCATTTGTATTGAAAAATTTTGACGTTGCAGAAGCAGAATTGACAGATGAGCAATTCAATGCATTTTACAAGCAATGGAAAGACCATCCGAAATACAAGCAAAAAGATGCTCGAGAATATGTTTATGCGATAGTTGATATACTTCCTTCAGAAGAAGACAAGAAAAATGTGATGACGCTTATGCAAGCACGCAAGGCTGATTTTGAGAACACTTCAAATGACTCGACATATGTTTTGACCAATAGCGATTATAAATTCTTCAATCGTTCTACGCCATATTCAGTTGCCGCTTTTGAAGGCGCGCCAAATTCATATCCGCAAAGTGTTGACAATGAGTTCCAAAACGGCTCTATTGGACAGGTCGTAGGGCCTTATGTAAATGGTGATCGAGTTGAAATGGCTAAGATTTTGGGTTTCCAATCAGAAAAGCAGTCGTGGGTTCGCCATATCTTGATTTCAGCAAAAGACGATGCGGGTTTTGAAAGAGCGCAGCGCAAGGCAGACAGTATAATTGCCGTAATTCAAAAGAATAACAATTTTGCTGAGATGGTAACATTATTTTCTGAAGATCCAGGATCCATTTCTAATGGTGGAGAATATAAGTGGTTCCCAGAGGGTCAGATGGTACCTGAATTTAATGATTATTCTTTTGGTGCGCCATTAAATAAATTGGGAATAGTGAAAACAACATACGGTATTCACATTGTTGAGGTTCTTGGTAGAAGAGATGCTCGCAAACCATATTTAGCGATTGTTACTAAAGATGTAAATCCATCTGAGGAGACCATCTTAAACATTGAAATGGAAGCAAGAGATTTGTGGTTGGCTCTTGAAGAAAACCCGAATGATTTTGATTCTACTGTAATCAAAATGAACTTCACTATTCAGCCAGGAACCGTATATTTGGAAAATCCTTCTATATATGGTATGACGCCCTCCGCTCAGAGTCAAATTTTGAATTTCTTGTTTAAGCCAACCACACCACTAATGTCTGTAAATGACCCTATTCGCGACGGCAATAGATTCTTGTTGGTTCAGCTGACAGGAGTAATTGAAGAAGGGGCTCCAGACCTCGAAGTTGCTAAAAAGGTAATGGACATTGATGCTAAGAAAAAGTATTTGGCTGAAGTTTATGCCAAAGAAATGACAGGAAAAGATTTGCAAGCTATTGCTGATAAGGTTGGCTCTTTTATTCAAAATTTCGAAATTACTTTCAAACAAGGCACAATGGGTGTCGGTGGGGTTGAAAACATTGTAGTAGGGGGCCTTTTCTCTGGATTAAAAAAAGGAGCCATCACTATTCCAATTGCAGGTAACCAAGGCGTTTTTGTAGTGCGCATTGATGACATTAAAAAGCGTTTAGAAACGGATGACTACTCAGCGCAGCGAGAAAACCTGCAGAGAGCAAATACTCAAAATGTATCTTCAAAAGCATTTATGGCCTTGATGAAATATGCGGATCATAAAGATAATCGTAACAGAATTAGAGTTGGTGCGTATTAGTAAGCACAATTAAGAACAAATAATATCGCGGCAGAATGTTTAGTTTTGCCGCGTTTTTTAAGTAACAGAATCAATAAATTATGGAAAACTTTATGTTGTATTTGCCCGCAGTGTTGGCAGTTGTAGGTTTAATTTTTATGGGAGTAAAAGCTGTGTGGGTGAATAAGCAGCCTGCTGGTGACGAAAAAATGCAAGGAATTGCAAGAAACATCAAAGAGGGTGCTTTGGCTTTCTTGAATGCTGAATACCGTTTATTGGCAATTTTTGTTGTTATTGCCGCTGGAGCTTTGTTCTTTGTTTCAACTTTGGTTGAATCGACGCATTGGATGATTGTTGTAGCATTTGTTTTCGGTGCCATTTTCTCTGCTTTGGCTGGAAACATAGGTATGCGTATCGCTACAAATGCCAACGTAAGAACAACAGAAGCGGCTAAGACCTCATTGCCCAAGGCGCTTCAAGTTTCATTTAGCGGTGGTGCTGTTATGGGCTTGGGTGTTGCTGGTTTGGCAGTTTTCGGATTGAGCTTGTTCTTCATCGTTTTCTTGAATATGTTCGTTAAAGAGGGAGGAAATTTCTACCATGATATGACAATGGTACTTGAGGCTTTAGCTGGTTTCTCACTTGGTGCAGAATGTATCGCTCTTTTCGCTCGTGTTGGTGGCGGTATTTACACAAAAGCGGCAGATGTTGGAGCAGACTTAGTGGGTAAGGTGGAAGCTGGAATCCCTGAAGATGACCCACGTAACCCTGCTACAATTGCAGATAACGTTGGTGACAACGTTGGTGACGTAGCTGGTATGGGTGCTGACTTATTCGGATCTTATGTCGCTACGGTTTTGGCAGCTATGGTTTTGGGTAACTACGTTATTCGCGACATCGCAGGTACAGGTAAATTTACCGATGCATTTGGTAATATGGGACCTATCATTTTACCTATCGTTATCGCAGGTGTTGGTATTATTGCCTCTATAATAGGAACCTTTTTAGTTAGAATCTCTAACAATGATGCAAAAGAAGCTCAAGTGCAACGCGCTTTGAACTTGGGTAACATCACTTCTATTTTGATTTCTCTTGTGGCTGGTTACTTCCTAATTACTTGGATGTTGCCTGAAACGATGAAGATGAAGTTTTTCGGTGAAGCTGATCGTGATGTTACAAGCCTTAAAGTTTTCTTTGCTTCTGTTGTAGGTCTTGCCGTTGGATATTTGATTTCGGCTTTTACTGAATTCTATACGGCCATTGGCAAGAAACCAGTAATGAATATTGTGCAAAATTCATCAACGGGTGCTGCAACCAATATCATCGCCGGTTTGGCAGTAGGCATGAAATCGACGTTCTCTTCAGTTTTGTTGTTCGCAGCAGCTATCTGGGGTTCTTATGAATTGGCTGGATTCTACGGTGTAGCTATTGCTGCTTCAACAATGATGGCTACAACCGCGATGCAGTTGGCGATTGATGCATTTGGTCCTATCGCGGATAATGCTGGTGGTGTTGCTGAAATGAGTGAATTACCTAAAGAAGTACGCCAAAGAACAGATATTTTAGATTCTGTTGGTAACACTACGGCTGCTACAGGTAAAGGTTTTGCTATTGCTTCGGCTGCATTAACGGCCTTGGCTTTGTTTGCTGCTTATGTCACTTTCACCGGTATAGATGGTATTAATATCTTTAAAGCGGATGTTTTAGCTGCACTATTTATTGGTGGAATGATTCCAGTAGTTTTCTCTGCTTTGGCTATGCAGTCTGTGGGTAGAGCAGCAATGGACATGGTTAACGAAGTTCGTCGCCAGTTCAGAGAAATTCCAGGAATTTTAGAAGGAACAGGTACTCCTGAGTATGGCAAGTGTGTTGAGATTTCAACAAAGGCTGCTTTACGCGAAATGATGTTGCCTGGCGCTATGACCATTATCGCTCCAATTATTATTGGATTTGCAATGGGTGCAGAAGCACTTGGTGCATATATGGCGGGCGTTGCAGTTTCTGGTGTTCTTTGGGCTATTTTCCAAAACAACGCAGGTGGCGCTTGGGATAACGCTAAGAAGTCTTTCGAAGCTGGTGTTATGATCAACGGTGAAATGACGTATAAAGGTTCTGATGCGCATAAAGCGGCTGTTACTGGTGATACTGTGGGTGACCCATTCAAAGATACATCAGGACCTTCTATGAACATCTTGATTAAATTGACTTGTTTGATTGGCTTGGTGATTGCACCAATTTTGGGAGATTCTGGTAAGTTGCATGGTACTTGGGAGGTTGAAGATGTTGATATGTCTGAAATGTTAGCTGGATACTCAGACGAAGAAAAAGCTATGTTTGAGATGTACTTGCCAACTTTCGAAGAGGCTTTCAAAAGCATGAAAATGACTTTCAAAGAAGATGGAACGATGTCTACTGAAGTAGAAATGATGGGTCAGAAAAACACTGAAAATGGTACTTGGAAATTGACTGGAAATGGTAAGATACTAAGCACAGAAACAGGTGGAAAAACTGACAACATGACCATTGAAAAACTTTCTTCTTCTAAAATGACCTTAGTCATGGATGGTGACGGTATGAAGATGAAACTCATGATGAAAAAGAAAAAATAAGTTTTGAAACTTTAAAAGCGAGGGAGTACGAAAGTACTCCCTTTTTTTTGGTTAATTTTAAAATATCGTTTAGCTTTGTTGCTATGACGAAGCAATTAAAACTGTTCTTTTTGGCCTCATGCCTTTTTATAATAGGTTCAATAGGCCTATTCGCGTTTACAAATGGTGAGCCAAAGACATTCGTTTTTCACAAGGAGATGACGCAAAATGATGTAGATGACTTGGTGAAAAAAATGAATAAGGAGCGAATGAAAGTAAAGTTTCATCAGCTGAAATTCAATGAACAAGGCGAACTTTCTTCCATATGTGCCACCATCAAGTATGGTTCAAATATGGTGCGCTTTTCGACAGATTGTGTAGGCAAAATCTACATTCAAAAGTCTTTTATGCATTTAAACGTTATCATGGACGGCGAATCAGCATCGGATTGATTTAATGATTAATTTTGTCAATAAATTATCCTTATGTCAAAATCTGCTGCATTTCAATTGATGAATGATTTAATTCTCGATTTTTCAAATCATTTACGAACCGCTTTGTCGTTGGCTTCCCATGTTGATTTGGAGAAACCTGAAGTTGATTTCAAAAATGTACTTATCCTAGGGATGGGAGGATCAGGAATTGGTGGCGCGATTGTAAAGAATTGGATAGCAGATGATATTTCAATTCCTGTTCAGGTAGCCAACGATTACCAAATTCCAGCATATGTAGATCAAGACACACTTGTAATAGCATCTTCTTATTCTGGAAACACGGAAGAAACCATGATGGCTTTAAACGAGGCTTTGGAAAGAAACGTAAGCGTAATAGCAATTACTTCTGGGGGCAAATTGGAGAAGTTTTGTAGAGAGAACAATTTCCCAGTTTTTGTAGTACCCGGAGGTAATCCTCCGCGTGCGTCTTTGGGTTATTCTTTGGCAACATTATGTGCTGTTTTTGAGAAGTTGGAATTGGTAACCAATCGTTATACCGCTATGATTGAACGCGCTGGAGCTCTGCTTGAAGCCGAAAGGGAAAGTCTTCAAACAATGGGTATGGAGGTTGCTAAATTCATGTTTAAAAGAACACCAATTTTTTACTCCACACCGCATATGGAGGGCTTAGCTATCCGCTGTCGTCAGCAGATTAACGAAAACTCAAAAGGTTTGGCTTGGCAAAGTGTTGTGCCTGAAATGAATCACAATGAGTTGTTGGGATGGACAGGTGGTAATGCATCCTTTGCCCCAATATTTTTGCTTTCTCAATATGAGTTCAATAGAAATTTGAAGCGCATTGAGATGACCAAAGAAGAAATCTCTTCTCGTGGCAGCTCTTCTATGACCTTCGTGGGCAAGGGTGAAAGCTTGGTTGAGGAAACCATTTATTTAATGCATATTTTGGACTGGGCATCGCTTTATTTAGCTGATTTGAATGGTCAAGACCCAGTGGCTATTCCTGTTATTGATAAATTAAAAGCTGCGTTAGACAGTTTTGCAAATGAATAAATCTGTTCATGTTCGCGACCTCGGTCTGATTGACTACAAAGAGGCTTGGGATTATCAAGAAGCGCTTTTCAAAGATATTATTGATTTGAAGATTGAAAATCGCAATGCTGGGACCAATCTGTCGACTCAAAACTACTTGCTTTTCTGTGAGCATCCTCATGTGTACACCTTGGGTAAAAGTGGCGACGAGAATCACTTACTCTTGAACGCTGATAAATTGGCTGAACACAAGGCGACTTACTATAAAATCAACAGAGGAGGAGATATTACTTATCATGGTCCCGGACAATTGGTCGTTTACCCAATTTTGGATTTAGACAATTTTTTCACCGACATCCATAAATATCTTCGTTTTTTAGAGGAAACGGTAATCCGAACTTTGAAGCATTATGGCATTCAAGGCGAACGTTTTGACGGTTTAACAGGCGTGTGGCTCGACCCAAACACGTCGCGTGCAAGAAAAATTTGTGCGTTTGGCGTTAAATCTTCGCGTTGGGTAACCATGCATGGAATTGGTTTTAACGTGAATTCTGATTTGAGTTATTTCAATCATATCATCCCATGCGGTATCGACGACAAAGCAGTAACATCTGTGCAGCAAGAAATTGGTCGTGAGGTAGATATGGAAGAAATAAAATCCATACTTTTGAAGGAAATGGCAGATTTGTTTAATTTTCAAAACTTGGAGTATGGCGCGTAAATCTAAAATCCGATCATTTTTCAAAGGCTTTATTTGGTTTTTGCTCATTGTAATTGTTGGCTTCAATGTGTATTTGGCAATTTCTGACCGCTTTTATTTTTATCAAGCAGTTGCCAAAACATATTTTGTTGGGCAAGCAGGACCTGGTATTTACGACTTAGATTATTTCCCCTACCACACCATTGATGCCGCAGCCAAACCAAGTGTTTTCCATCACTTTGGTCGTGAAGCATCCTTAAACGATGCTGAACGCGCTTATTTGGATAGCCTGCAAACAACATCTTTCTTGGTGATGCGCAACGATACCATTTTATTGGAATATTATGCCAATGACCACGATGAGACGATGGTTTCCAATTCTTTTTCAACTGCTAAATCTGTTGTGAGTTTGTTATTAGCAATTGCCGTTGAAGATGGTTTTATCAAAAGTTTCGACGAACCAGTTGCCAACTATCTCTCTGAGTTCAACAACACCGAGAAAAAAGGGGTTACAATCAGACATTTGCTCACCATGAGTTCAGGCTTGGAATGGTCAGAAAGTGGTGGAAATCCTTTCACAGATAATGCGGAAGCCTATTATGGAACGGATTTAAGAAAATTGGTTTTGAGCAAAAAACCGATTCGCAAACCGGGTGAGATGTTTGAATATACAAGCATGAGCACGCAAGTGTTGTGTTACGTTTTAGAAGCTGCAACCAAAAAACCGATGGGCGATTATTTCCAAGAGCGTTTGTGGCGCCGAATTGGCAGTGAAAATGATGCTTATTGGAGTAAAGAATCTGAAGATGGCGATTTTAAGGCTTATTGCTGTATGTATCTCACAACGCGCGATTATGGACGTTTGGGCTTGTTGATTTTGAATAACGGAAAATACAAGGGAGAGCAAATTATTCCTGAGTGGTATATGAACGAAGCTTTTGTGCCTAATACAAAATTGAACACTTTCCAAGACGAACCCAACCAGCGCTACAGTTTGCATTGGTGGGTTGTACCTGGCGATGGAGATACTTTGCGTTATGCCCGTGGAATCAATGGACAATATGTAATGGTAGTGCCCTCGAAGAATTTGGTTGTCGTAAGAACGGGTCATAAAAGAACACCTGATGTTACAGATAAAACAAAGTTAAAAACAGATCAAGTGGGTCCGTTCCGTCATCAAATCGGACACCCAACAGATGTTTTTGAGTATTTACAAATAGCATTTCGCATAGCTGAATCTGCGAAATAGAGGATAAATTCATGAAAGAGTATTTAAAAAGTAATCCTGCTGAAGGCGTTAGCGTTGCCATTGTGGTAGATTTAAACGAGGAGAATGCCGAGCAACATTATGTGTTTTTAATCAATGAACGCAATGATGATTTGAAAGGCTGTATGGTTGTTTCTCGTGGTTATGGTGAAAATTTAAAGTCGGGGGAAAAAATCGAAACTTCTGTTTTGCGCCATGTGGTGGATGAGTTGCCAGCGAATTCATTTGTAAAGATTGAGCCCATAATGCCTGAATTGTTTGGATTAAATAACGAATATTGGGTAAGTTTTTGGATAGATGAGGTGATGTACGACAAACGATATATATTTTTGCCGGAAAGTATTAAACAAGAAAATTTGGTGGCTATCCCCATCATGCAAAAAAATGGCGTTTTGATACGCTAAAATCGCAAAAGCATATAACAATGAAGGTATTACTATTAGGATCAGGGGGCAGAGAGCACGCATTAAGTTGGAAAATTACACAAAGCTCGAATTTAGAGGAATTGTATATAGCACCAGGAAATGCTGGAACGCGTTTGCACGGCATCAATGTAGAGATGAAAGCAACGGATTTTGAAGGCATTAAAAATTTTATTATTGATAAGAAGATTGAACTTGTAGTCGTTGGCCCTGAAGACCCATTGGTGCTAGGCGTTCGTGATTTCCTAGAATCTCAACCTGAAACCAAACATGTGCATATCATTGGCCCAGGGAAATTGGGGGCGCAATTAGAAGGCAGCAAGGATTTCTCCAAGAAATTCATGATGAAATACAATATTCCAACGGCTAAATACAACACCTTCGATAAAAAAAGTTTAGAGGCAGGTTACGCTTTTTTGGACAAACTGAAGGCGCCTTATGTTTTGAAAGCTGATGGCTTAGCTGCTGGAAAAGGCGTGCTAATCATTGAAGATGTCAAAGAGGCCAAAAAGGAACTCAAAAACATGTTGGTTTCCAAAAAATTCGGTGACGCCAGCAAGCGCGTGGTGATTGAAGAGTTTTTGAAGGGAATTGAAATGTCTGTTTTCGTTTTGACGGACGGACATTCATACAAAATTCTACCCGAAGCCAAGGATTACAAGCGTATTGGCGAAGGTGATACTGGACTGAATACTGGAGGCATGGGGGCTGTTTCTCCGGTGCCATTTGCAACTGCCGATTTGATGGATAAAATTGAAACTCGTATTGTAAAACCAACAATCAAAGGATTACAAGCTGAAGGTATAGATTATAAGGGATTTGTGTTCATTGGTTTGATGATTGTGAAAAATGAGCCTTATGTGATTGAATACAACTGTCGCATGGGTGACCCTGAAACAGAGGTGGTGATGCCGCGTATCAAATCTGATATTTTGGACTTGTTTGAAGGTGTTTACACGGAAACTTTGTCCGAGCGCGATTTGGAATTTGATCCAAGAACAGCTGCCACGGTGATGATGGTTGCTGGCGGTTATCCTGAAGATTATGCCAAAGGACACACCATTTTCGGACTCAACGAGGTGCATGGAAGTCAAGTTTTTCATGCGGGCACAAGCAGCGACGGTCCGGTGGTGAAAACAAACGGGGGTCGTGTGTTGGCGATTACATCCTTGGCTAAAGATTTGACACTTGCACTCGAACGTAGTTATGCCAATGCCGATATCATCAAATACGAAGGCGCGTATTACCGAAGGGATATCGGAAAAGATTTGCAATAAAATATGGACGACCCGAGTAGTTATATCGTAATATTTGTCACGCTTGTTTTTTCGGCGTTTTTCTCTGGTAGCGAAATTGCCTACGTGGCCGCCAATAGATTAAAAATCGAGGTGGACAACAACGCAGGTAAATTGTCTGGTAAAATTCTTTCAAGATTTTTGAAATACCCAGATAGATTTATTTCTACCATGCTCATAGGCAACAACATAGCGCTTGTTATTTATGGAATGTATTTTGCCGATTTGGTCAATCAGCCTTTGTTTTATGTCTTTGGCAATGAGGCTTTGGTGGTTTTGTTTCAAACGTTATTGGCTACCATTTTGATTTTGGTTACAGCCGAATTTTTGCCTAAGGTTTTCTTTCAAATCAACCCAAATTCTATTTTGAATGTGGTTGCCATTCCACTTTTTGTGCTCTACATTATTTTGTTTATTCCTACCGAATTTGTTTTATCTCTGGCACGGTTGTTTCTGCGTTTAATGGGTATCAAACCTGAAAAGACTGAACAAGTATTTACCAAAGTGGATTTGTTGCATTTTGTGCAAGATGCCAATGAACGTATTGCGCACAATTCCGACATCGATCACGAAATCAAATTTCTACAAAATGCACTCGATTTTTCAAAGATTCGTGTACGCGATTGTATGGTGCCTCGAACTGAAATTGAGGCTTTGGACATTGAAACGGACATAGAAGTTTTGCGTACCAAATTCATTGAAACGGGACTTTCAAAAATTTTGATTTACCGCGAAGACATCGATCACGTGATTGGTTATGTGCATTCATTCGATTTGTTTAAAAAACCGAGCTCTGTGAAGCAAATTTTACTGCCAATTTCCGTAATTCCTGAAGCCATGCCAAGCAAGCAGTTGATGGAATTATTTGCTCGACAATCGGGGAATATTGCAATTGTGGTTGATGAATTTGGCGGCACATCGGGCTTGATTACCATCGAAGACTTGGTTGAAGAGATTTTTGGTGAAATTGAAGATGAACACGACAAAGAAGACTGGGTAGAAGAACAAATAAGCGAAAATCATTTCTTGCTCAGCGCACGTCATGAGGTTGATTATCTCAATGAATCATACGCGTTTAATCTCCCAGAAAGTGAGGAATATGATACACTTGGTGGTATGATTTTGCATTATTTGGAGCGCATACCAGAGAAGGGCGACTTATTAGAACTTGATGAGTTAGGACTGCAACTAGAAATCACTCAGGTAACTGACCGCCGCATTGAGTTGGTGGAGGTTAGACGAGTTTAGTTAAAAGACTTCTGGCTACTAGCGGCTAGTTACTAGCGAAAATCATTACTGTTTTTCTGTAATTTTACTCCTTCTACAAAATAGCCAGCAGCCAACAGCCAGCAGCCAGTCACCAGTCGCCAACAACCAAATTAACCGTATCTTTGTAAAAATTTTTCTATGAGAGGTCCTAAAAAATCCGATAAACCTTCAAAACCTTCAAAACCCGCTAAGTCAGTTAAACCTCGTGCTTCCACTGGAAAGCCGAGCACAAAACCTAGTTTTCGAGGATCAAAAAAAACCAAAGTACCCGGTGACCCATTGCCAAAAATGGATGCGGTTGACCAAAGATTGAATAAATATTTGTCGAATGCCGGTATTTGTTCGCGCCGTGAAGCGGATGTTTTAATACAGTCTGGAGCCATCAGTGTGAATGGCGTTATTGTAACTGAACTGGGCTTTAAAATCAAGCCGGGCGACAAAGTGCAATATGATGGAGACACAGTACATACAGATAAAAAGCGTTATATTTTGGTGAACAAACCCAAAGAGTTTGTGGTTTCTGCTGATGATACTTGGGGGAGAAAGTCATTGTACGATTTGTTGCGCAAAAAAGTAAAAGAAACCATTTATCCCGTTGGGCAGTTGGATCGCGATGCAACAGGCTTGATGTTTTATACCAACGACGGCGACTTATTCAAGAAGTTGGTTCACCCCGCAAAAATGGCGGTGAGTTTGTTTCATGTTACTTTAAACAAACCTTTTAATCTTGAGAAATTAGAGGATTTGAATAAAGGAAAATGGGATTTGGGTAATCGTGCAAAAGTACTTAAAGCGGAAATGGTCAATGACAGCAGGAACTTCGAAATTGGTCTTGAAATTAAAACTGACAATGGTAACGCTGTGCGTAAAATCTTCGAAAAACACGGTTACGAAGTAACCAAATTGGATCGTGTAATCTTCGCTGGACTTTCAAAGAAGGATTTGCCTAGAGGTTTTTTCAGAGATGTCACTGAACAGGAATTGAGCTTCATGAGGATGTATTAGGTCCTTATATCTCGTATGTATTTCCCACAAAAAAACCGCTCATTCTTTCAAATAAGCGGTTTTTAAATTTCTACCCGAGTGTGGTCGTTTTAAAGTTTATCAATAACCTTTCATGGCGGAGATTGATGTTTTGTGGTGACTAAGTATATGTTTGATTAAAAACGTCACAACACTCGGGTTTTGGAGAAAACATCATTTATCAATGGAGCCTGTAACGCGCTTCATAAATTCATTCAAGGCATCACGTTGAGACTTACCGGCTTTAATGGCTTGGTGTACTTCTATGGCGCCTGAAAAATTAGAGAGCAATTCTCCGATTACGTCCAATTCTTCGTCTTTGATACCCGGTGCTTCCACCAAATCTTCTAAGACTTCCATGGCTTCAACCACATAGTCCTCGTCGTTGCGCTCGATGAAACTTACGAGATGCTTAATTACTGGTAACCTCATTGATAATTTCTTCTATTAATTCAACCTTATTTCCTTGACCTTGTTTCACGAGTTTGCCGTTTACGAATCCTGCAAAAGTGGGCAAGTTCGATACATCAGCAAAGGCGCGTGAATTTGGCAATTTTTCCGCATCGATATACAAAAAGGGTATATCAGGATGCGCTTCAGAAAAACGCTTGAATTTTGGTTTCGTTATTTTACAATTTCCACACCAGCCTGCACCGTATTGCACCATTACTTTGGCATTGTCAGTGAGGTATTGTTGTAAATTGTCTTCTGTTAATTCTGTGAACATATTATTGTGAGTTTCTGGCTGCTGGCTTCTGGCGACTAGCTGCTAGAAGCCAGTCGCCAGTAGCTAGCCGCTAGTATTAATGTGTTGCCAAATATTCAGCTGTTCCTGAAGGTGTTGCTTTCATTGCATCTTTTCCTTCTTCCCAGTTGGCTGGACAAACTTCACCGTGGTTTTGAACGTGTGAGAAAGCATCAATCAAACGCAAGTATTCGTTTACGTTTCTGCCCAATGGCATGTGGTTGATTGACTCGTGGAATACAGTTCCGGTTTCGTCGATCAAATAAGTTGCGCGGTAAGTTACGTTGTCACCACCATTGTCTTCGTCAGAGAACATATCGTAATCCAAGATGTCCAATTCCATTGACAAAGCACGTGTTGTGTCAGCCAACAATGGGTAAGTTACACCTTCAATTCCACCTTGGTCTTTGGCTGTAGTCAACCATGCAAAGTGTACTTGAGCTGAGTCACATGAAGCACCGATAACCATTGTATTTCTTTTTTCAAATTCGCCCAAAGCCGCTTGAAACGCGTGCAATTCTGTTGGACAAACGAATGTAAAATCTTTCGGATACCAGAAAAGACAAACTTTTTTGTTGTTTTTTGTCGCTTCTTCAAACACGTTCAATTTGATTGTGTCGCCCATTGAATCCATTGCGTTTACTGTGATCGCTGGAAATTTTTTACCTACAAATGCCATTTTTTTTTATTGTTTAGATTAATAATTCATTTTGATGCTGCAAAGATAAAGACTCGATGTTGATAGTGAACATCAATTTTGTCAATAGTTTGATAGCTTTTCTTTATTTTAACATTAATTAATCCTCCTCCGGCACAAAAATCAAGCTCGATAGATTTTTGGCATCATAAGTTTCTTGGGCGATTTCCATTAAATCGTTGGAGGAAATGGCATCGATTTTGGCGAAAAGCTCTTTGGTGGTTTCAATTTTATCGTAAAGCAACACGCTTTTCCCGAGTCCAATCATCATGTTGGCATTGCTTTCGCTGGCCAAGGCGAGGTGACCTTTGAGTTGTTCTTTTGCCATAGAAAGTTGGATGCGCCCCAAGGGTTTTTCCTGAATGGCTTTCAATTCGCGGTGCACCAAGTCAATCGCTTTATCCAAGGATTTTTTGTCGGTACCCAAATAAATGCTGTGGTAGCCGGTATCTATAAATGGAGAGTAGCTGGATTCTACACTGTAGGCCAAACCGTGTTTTTCTCGAACTGCCAAAGCCAATTTTGAATTGAGTGCTGGCCCCCCTAAAATGTTGGTCAAAAAAGCCAAGCCCAAGCGGTTTTTGTGGTGTAAATCATAAGCCAAGCCACCAATCACAATGTGCGATTGATAGTTGGAATAGATCACTGATTTATCTGAAGGGGAATAAGTTTTGAATGGCAGGGGTTTGATTTGAGAAACCTGACTCACCACTTCGCTGAAATATTTTTGGGCAATTTCAATAACGCGTTTCATGGAATAGGGCCCAACAACTGAGAGCACCATGTTTTCTGCGAAGTAATGCTTTTGGATGAAGTTCAAAATGTCCTTTCTACCAAAAGCAGCAACAGTTTTTTTAGTGCCCAAAATATTGTTTCCAAGCGGATGATTGGCAAAAATTTGTCCTTCAAATTCATCGAAAATATGCTCGGCAGGACTATCCATATACGAGTTGATTTCGTCGATGATTACATCTTTTTCCTTTTCCAGTTCTTTTTCCGGGAAAGTAGAATTCACAAGCACATCAGCGAGCAATTCCATACTGCGATTCAAATAGCGCTTGGTGAAAGATGCGTAAATGCACATTTCTTCTTTGCTGGTGAAGGCATTTAATTCACCTCCAACGGCATCTAGCCGGCTGAGAATATGATAAGCGCGGCGTTTTTTGGTGCCTTTGAAAATAGAATGTTCAATAAAATGTGCAAGTCCAATTTCATTGTTTTCCTCGAATCTTGAACCTGCCAACACGGTGATTCCAATATGCGCCACTTCGCCTTTGTTTGGCAAATGCACAATTCGAAGTCCATTGGCTAGTGTATGAAACTGAGGATGTTGTTCCTTCATTTTAGGGGTTTTTTCTGAACACGCGCCATTGGTCTGTGTCGCCAATTTTTTCGAAACAAATGCGGTCGTGTAGGCGGTTGGGTCGCCCTTGCCAGAATTCATAAAAAGTAGGTTGCACTACAAATCCCCCCCAAAATTCTGGTCTGGGTATGGTACCATGAAATTCTTTCTCTACCAATTCAGCTTTGAGAACCAAGTCTTTTCTATCGTTGATTACAGCACTTTGCTCCGAAGCCCATGCGCCAATTTGACTTTCGCGCGGTCTGGATTCAAAATATTTGTCGCTCAAAATGGTTGGTGCTTTGGTGGCTGTTCCACAAATGCGCACTTGACGTTCTAAATTGTGCCAGAAAAAGTGCAGTGCCACATGCGGATTGCTTTCAATTTCTTGGGCCTTTTGACTGTTGTAGTTGGTGTAAAAAACCAAACCTTGTTCGAAAAATTCTTTCAAATACACAATTCTCGAACTCGGTTGCATCGTTTTGGCATCTACTGTTGCAACACTCATTGCATTGGGTTCGGCAACACCCGATTGCACCGCTTCTTCAAACCACACGCAGAAAAAATCGAATG